>JACUUP010000115.1 GCA_014859225.1 Candidatus Aerophobota bacterium | reverse complement strand
TTACATGGTGCTCAAAGCTATTTTTGCAGATAAACCGCAGGAGCTCCTGCATTCGGGGAATGTGAATTACTCCCGGTGCCCAAAAGGTATTAATTTCATCCTGGGTAAGCTGACCTTCACCCACGTAAGCTCTCAAACAACCATTTACATCATCCGTGGTAAATCTGGCATAGGTAAAAGGCCCGGATTTGATTTTTCCAGCCAGGCTCCCATAAGCATTTTCTTGACCAACGCTGGTGGCGATAACGTCACCATAACTCATCTTCGCCTTCTTCTCAAATATAGACCTGGCAAAATTACCACAGTGGAAAATAACTGCTTTATCGGGGTCGTTTCCATAGTTATTGTTCCAATCTACAAGAGCTGAAGGAGAATTTGAAGCCAGCCCCAGGGCATACATTGCCAGTGCCCCGGTAATATCCACCTCACAAGCACTGGGCAAAAGTTTTTCACTCATCATACTCATTATCGTACAGGGCATAATACCAAGATTTTTCTCAAGAGAGGTCCAGCACTGGATAGCTGAGGCTATTAAATCATTATCCCTCATCCACTTCTCAACTGCTATACCAAAACGAGCAAGAGTTTTTATTTTCTCAGGTGGCACCCCTTTAGTATCACAGTAGGATTCAATCTCTTCAGTTTTAGCTTTCAGAGCATTTTCATCTGAAATTTTATTCATCGCCGCATAAATATCAGAAAGGTCAATGGTTTCTACAGAAATGCCGTAGGATTGTAAGATTTTTTCGGAAAAACGGACAGTGTTAAAAGCACCAGGTCTTGCCCCGATAGCACCCAGTTTAATATTTTTCCATCCCTTGACTATGCGGCATACTCCGCAAAACCAGTTAAGGTCTTGCTTAAAACTTGTATCCTGAGGGCTTATGGTATGAGAACGCGTAAGAGAAAAAGGAATATCATATTGATTGAGATTGTTGCAAACTGAAATCTTTCCGCAGAAACTATCTCCACGATGAGGAATATCCAGAGCATCAAGGTCATCAGGGAAGGCATGTACCAATACCGGGACCTTAAGCCCGCTTAAGTGAATGGTATCAGCAACTGCCTTTTCATCAGAAAAATTGGGTAAAGTGACAATTATTCCATCAATTTTCTCTTGATTTTCTTTAAACAGAGCAGCGCACTTTTTGGCATCTTCCCAGGTTTCTACCACTCCAAAGCGGGTATCCTCTGGAGAAGGAGAGATTACTGAAAAGCCTTCCTCCTGCAAAATTTTCATCATGATTTCTCGGCCTTTTCTGGCAAGTTCACCAGGAAAGAAATCACGATTGCCGACAATTAAACCAACAGTAAGATTCATTTTAACTACCTCCTTCATAATTTAATCAGTATCTTTGGAAAATTTTATTACACCCTCTCACTTATTCGGTATTAACCCTTTACTCCTGTTAGCGTAATCCCATACCTGAAATGACGTTGAAGAACCAGATATACGATTGTTGTAGGTACAGCTACAAATGTGGCTGCTGCCATGAGCGGTCCAAATTTTATTCCATATTCGCTCTGGAACAAAGCTAATCCTATCTGGACTGTATGCATTTTTGGATCTAACAGGTAAATCATTGGATAAAGGTAAGCATTCCAGTGCCATATGAAGGTAATAATTGCCAACGCAGCGAAGACTGGTTTCGAGAGAGGGACAACAAGAGACCAGTAACATCGAAAATATGATGCTCCATCTATTTTTGCCGACTCTATAATCTCATCCGGAATACCCATGAAGAACTGACGGAACAGAAAGGTGTGAAATGCTTGGCAAACTGCGAATAGAATTAATGGAACAAACGTGCCAACTAAGCCTATTTTAGCCATCATTAAGAATCTCGGAATTAAGGGTATCTGCACTGGTATTAACAGGGCAGCTATTACTAGAAAAAAGAGAGTCCTGCGTCCGGGAAAATGCATCTTAGCAAAGGCAAATCCCGCTAGAGAGTTGAAAAAAAGTGTGAGGATAGTGATCGTGCCAACAAGAAAGGCAGTATTTAAGAACATTCGGGGCCAGTTTAGGACTCTCCAGGCATACCCAAAATTTTCCAATGTCCACCCTTTTGGTATCCAGGTTGGTGGAAACCTCAAAAGCTCAGTTGGAGTTTTAAATGAACTCAAGAGCATCCACAAGAATGGTCCTATTATAAAGGCTGTTATGGCTAAACAACAAATTAGCCAGATGAGGTATAATATTGCCTTTTTTAGCTTTGTTGAATCTATTAATTCTTCCTTTTTGAATTTTGGAAAAAACATAAAACAATTCACCTTTTAAATTAGAATTGGCACAGATTTACCTTTTTTCTTAAATTCTTCCAGGCTGACATTTTGACCTTTCTGCTTAAACGTAGGACTCAGGTATATATCGGTATTGTATGAGGCATAAAAATAGAACCATAAAAAAGAAAACCACTGCCATTGCCGAAGCTCTACCCCATAGATTGAAATCGAAAGCAGCCTCGTAAATTTGGTAGCCAGTCATAGTTGTAGAACCCAATGGTCCTCCGCCTGTCATAATACGTATTTCAACAAAAACTTTCAGAGCATTGATGGTTGAAACAATTAAAAGAAAAAATGTCGCTGGCATCACGAGAGGCAAAGTAATTTCAAAAAATTGCCCCCAAGCATTGGCACCATCGATTTGAGCTGCCTCGTATAGTTGCATTGGAACTTCTTGCAGGGATGCCAAATAAACGATCATGCTGAAGGCAACATTTTGCCAGACATAATATAGCACAATGGATATCAACGCTGTCTTAGGAGAGTAAATCCACGCCAACTTTGGTAGGCCCACCCTCCTGAGAATGTCATTGAACAAACCGTAATCCACATTGTACATCCATATCCATATCTGAGCAGCAGCGACAATTGAGGTCACCACCGGTAGATACCATGCTACTCTAAACAAAGTACGTCCATGAAACTTTTGGTTAACAAACAAAGCCAGGCAAAGTCCCCCTCCGGTTACAATTGGGACGACGCCCAGGCAAAACAATAATGTATTCAAGATACCCCGTAGAAAATAATCGTCCGTAAACAGGAACCGATAATTGCCAAGTCCTACGAAACGCCTAAATGGGCTTAATAGTGTTCCCGCGTATGCACTAAGAACTCCGGAATAGATTATTCCGAAATATGTGAACATTAGCAAATGGAAGATTACAGGAGCGATGAATAAATAGGCAACGAATACTTCTTTAGAACGACTTCGACCAAGCACCGCATGCACTTTTTTCCAGATCATAGCTTTTTTCCAATCTTTTTGCTGCCTTCTTTGGTTACTCTCTGCAAAAGATGGTGTGCTTTCTATGTTTTATGACTTGAACTTATTTTTTGAGGTGGAGTGGCCGGCCCATTTGGGTTGGCCACTCGGTGTGAACAAAGTACCTATTTTTTATTTCCTCACCATACCAGCTTATGTGCTTCACGATATTTCTTGAGCTCGGGTTCCCAGCGCTCAAGTACCTTCCGGGTGTGTTCCTTAAAACTTGCAACTGCCTCTTCTGGAGTCGCTAACCAATTAAGCACTTTGTCAACTATTTCTGGTTCCTTTTCGCGCATGTCCATTCGACCTGGAAACATATGGAAGTTTCGTAGTTTGTTCTTTTCCATAGCTTCAATTACCGGACCTATGCGTGGGTTTGCTCGTACCTCAGGGTCCAAAAAAGCACTCCTCAGCGCCGGTGTGTGCCCAAACTTCAAACAATAATCTAAAGCCTTGTTCAATATAAACCACTTTGCAAACAAATAGGTTTCCTTTGGATACCTGGTTGGACTTAATACATAAAGTCCGCGGTGTCCAGGGCTCATCTTGATAGTTTCACCAGCCATTGGTCCCTTCGGGTTTGCAAAAACCCCTACTTTGATACCCGGATCCAATTCTCTATAGAATAGTCCAGCTCCACCTTGATGCATTGCTGATAGTCCACTTTCAAAAGCAGCTTCTGGCGATGTGATCGCTCCAAAACCAGCCCAACTTACACCACGGGCAACTGGCATAATCTCGTCTTTGTATGTCCAATCTCTCCACTGGTATAAGCCCTGAATTAGATTTTCTGTATCAGGACAGTACTCTGTAAGTTTATCATTTACCCAATCTCCGCCGTTCATAAACATTGTCTCCTGTAACATCCAGTCTTTTACAGCTGTTGTAAATCCCCATTGGGTAACTGTTCGATTTACGCGTTTAGTTAACTTTTTTCCCCACTCGGTTAATTGATTCCAGGTAGTAGGGGGGTTTTTCTCGCTCAAACCAGCTTCTGCAATCATGTCTCGATTATAATTAATAGCTCCCGGATAGGCACTGACCGGCAGTGCGATGACCTGTCCTCCGTAATTAGCCGTCCCTCTACTCATGTCAATGAAGACTTTAGGGTCAATTCCAATTTTTTCATCTAAGACAAAATCGGTCAAAGGATAGATGGACTCTACTCCCCAGAACCACGGCACATTATGTTCGTACAGGAGAAGGTCTGGTGATTTACCGGCGACAATTGTTGCTGCTATTACCTCACGACCCGGTGGTAGGGGCACTATTTCCATCTTCACTCCAGGAGTGATTTTAGTATACTCCACTGCTGCATCTTCTATCCATTCTCTCTCTTCAAAAGTCCCCCAAACCCAAAATCTCAAATTCACCTGTGCACTGGCAATTCCTGCACAGGAGAGAAAAAGAGATAAGGTCAGGAAGTGGATAACCACCTTTCTAACTAATTTTTGTGAAACCATTTTTCACCTCCCGCTATGGTTCACTCTTTTGTGGAAAGCTTCCAAAAGAGAAAATAACCTTTCAACACTT
>JACUUP010000114.1 GCA_014859225.1 Candidatus Aerophobota bacterium | reverse complement strand
TTCTATCATCATCCCTGCATACATGATACCGATGCGGTCCGCGATGTTGGCGTGCACGCCCATATCGTGGGTCACCAGAATAATGCTATTACCCAACCGTTCCTGGATATCCTTGAGGAACTGAACTACCCCTCGCTGGACCACCACGTCCAGTGCCGTGGTGGGCTCGTCTGCAATCAGGACACGCGGGGAAAGAAAAGTAGCCAGAGCTATGGTTACCCGTTGCCGCATCCCTCCGGAGAGCTGATGGGGATAGGTCTTAAGTAGCCGAGCAGGAAGCCCCAGCTCCACCAGGTGCCTCTTGGCACGTTCCAATGCTTCCTTTCTCGTTTTTCTCACCACGTGGCTTTCCAGGAAGTCACCGAAGGAGTGTCCCAGCTTGCGAACAGGATTGAGGACGCTCATGGAGCCCTGGGACACGTAGGCGATATACTCCCATCGCAGCCTCCGCATCTCCTCGGGTTTGAGGGAAAAAACATCTACGGCGGCTCCGTTGACGCGGTAGAAGAGCTTCCCTCCTTTCCACCTCAGAGGTGGAACCAGGAAGGCAAAAAGCGTTTTCAGTAGAGTTGTCTTGCCGCAGCCGCTCTCCCCGGCAATTCCGTATACCTCGTTCTCCTTGATTTCCAGGTCCACGCCGTTTACCGCCTTGACAACCTTTTTGGTGCCATACATGTCCAGGATGTAATACGACTTAAGCTCTTGTGCTTTCAGTACCCACATACAACAAATCTCCTTATCGTGTCCCCACCCGTTGGATGCGGATTCGGGGATCCAGGTACTCGCTGATGCTCACGGAAAACCAGTAAAGTCCTATAAGCAAAAGGACCGTCAAAGCAACAGGGGTTAATATCCACCACCAATGTCCAAGGAGCATTGCCTGGTAGGTAAGCGCCCACCTAAGCGTGGTCCCAAGGGTTGGAATCTCCAATCTAACCAGGCCAAGAATTGCTAACACAATTTCCATTCCGATCGCCCAGGCCATATTGTTGATAAAAGTGGAAAGGATAAGCGGCATTGTAAAAGGGGGATACTCCTTCATTACAAGGGGTAAAGTCTTGTTCCCTGAAAGGATAGACGTCTGAGTGAACTCACGCTCACGCAGACTCAAGACCTGCGACCTGATTGTTCTGGCATCCCAGGCCCATCCGAAAAATGCAAGAAGGAGCCCGATATTCACAAGGGTCATTGCCCCCCGCAAAAGCATTGCCACTAAAACAAGAATCAGGAATAGGGGTATAACCAGTAGTCCATCAGTGATGCTCATGAGAATTCTGTCAATGGAACCTCCTTTGTACCCCGCAACAAAGCCGACGAGGACCGCGATAATCCTTGAGAATACCCCGGCGATTATGGCGATAATCAGGGAGTTGCGTATAGCGAACGTAGCCTCCCAGAAAACATCTTGCCCTTTTGAATTTGTCCCGAGAATGTAGGTCCAGGACGGGGGTCTGTCACGCGGAACCTGAAGCCATTTAATAGGGTCATAGGGTGAGAATGTGGAAGACAGGGCAAGAACCACTAACAAAACCAGGAGAACAAAACTAACTGTGAATCTATAATCTGTGGAAAGGTCTTTCAACAACTTCATATCTTTCACCTACCTATGCCGAATTCTAGGATCAAAAAGAGGATAAAGAAGGTCCAGGAGTAAAACCGCTGTGGTAATGGTGAGAATGGATAAAACTGTAATTCCCATAATTAGGTTGTAGTCGCCCCTGGTCACTGCCATATAAAGCAGAAGGCCAATCCCAGGATAGGAAAAGACCATCTCTATTATCAATGCACCGCTGAAAATTTGGCCAAAGAGAAGCGCAAGCTGGGTAATTTGAGGAAGCATGGCGTTTCGAAAAACGTAACGGGAAACAATGAGCTGTTCCTTCACTCCTCCTGCTTTGGCATACTGCACGAAATCCTCATTCTTGGTGTTTTGCACAAGAAGCTTCATTTGCTGAAACCAAATTGCTCCACCCAAGATAATAAGGGCCAGTGCAGGAAGGAATGCGTAATACAGAGCATTTAAAATGAAGCTGAGATTAAAAACTGCTCTTCTACCTAACATACCTCCTCCGCCAGCTGGAAAGAGCCTCCAGACATAAGCAAACAGAATAAGAATTAAAACCCCGAATATGTAGTGTGGGATGGGTCTGATAAGCATAACCATTATGTCCAGAGATTTTGACCAGCGCCTCTGTGAAAAGTACCCGGCAATTCCCCCAATCACATTTCCCAGAATCCATGCAAGCAACGTTGAAGTAAGCAACAAGCCAATTGTCCAGGGTAGGTATGTTCCAAGCAGCTCGGACACCGGGGTCGGGTACTGGAAAAAAGAAGGGCCAAAATTAAAGGTGAAAATACGTTGCCACATTGAGACGTATTGCTCAAACAGGGTGCCTTTCAAGCCATAAAGTTCCTTATATGTTTCTGTTAAACTCCTTACAGCTGTAGGATCCAGATAAGCACCTTGCTCTTGTATCTGAGCAATTTTCTCCAAAACCGGGTCTTGACCGGCAAGACGAGGGATGAAAAACACGATGGTAACGCCGAAAATAATTACCCACACATACTGAAGCAGCCGTGGAAGAAGGTAACCTCTTACATACCTCATTACAAAGCCTCCCTCAAAAAAGCCCCCGGCAGTTAAATGCTGCCGGGGGCATTCCTTTAGTTATCTACGCCCTGTAGGTTGTAAGAATGGGAGCATGTATTTGAGATTAGGCCAGTGCTGATAGGGTTGGATATAAGGGTTCTCAGCCCCAGGCCAGTTGGTCCAATAATATTCATCCCATACTAAGGCTCCACAATATCCGTAAGTGGCCATTGTTGGCATCTCCTCCACAACAATCTTCAAGGCTTCGATACCAAGAAGACGTGTTGCCTCAACATCGGCGAATGGGTCAGTTTTTTCCATACGCTCTATGATCTTATCCAGCCGAGGGTCAGACCAACGTGCTGCAGCACCTGGAGCATGCGCAACAGGCTCTCCCAGCGGTGTAAGTAGTCGGGAATGCCATAGGTCAAAGGTTCTGGATAGATCTACACCTGCACCCCAGGGCTCACGCGCAGGCCAGGAAGTGCTAACCGCGAAATCCCCGAGCAAGGTAAGGGTAGAGAATGCTTCTGTCGAGTATGATGTGGCATCAATCCCAAATTCTCTCCACTGCTGAGCTGCAGCTACACCATTTCTAAACTCGTGATGTGCAGGGTTCGTATGGTTTGTTATGGTGATCTTCCAAAGAGAACCGTCGGGCAGGCGCCATTTTCCATCTTTATCCTTCCAGAAGCCGTGATTTTCAAGAAGTTTTGCGGCAGTATCAGGGGCATACTTCCACCATCCAATACCGAACAACTCTCGGATGGTTTTAGCATCCTGCGGCACCGGGTATCCTCTTGCCCTGGCAGCTTCCGCCAGCCTGTAAGGAACCTCCGGGTCGTAAGGTTTAAACTTTTGCCCGTCCCCTAAATCCAGTTCAAATTCTTTCAACCAGCCTTCCATTGGCTCAAAAAATGTGTCCATATAAGCCGGAACAGGTGGAAGGTGAATTGGGCTTACAGGAGCCATCAGGTCGAAAGCAATCTGCATATGTGCAACGATATCTATGGCCAGGGTCAACGCCCAACGTACATCCTTAATATCGTAGGGAGACACAGCGTTGTTGAACATTAAACCAGTGATACATGGATCGATGTTCACAACCCAGGGCCATTCCTTTCGCCAGCCTCTGGCTGTCTTACTTTTATCCAGAACAACTCTAAGACCCTCTGGTACGTGCTGAGCCATATCAAGCTCATAACGTAGCTGGGCAAGAATTCTGGTCTCCTCAGCCTCAAATGCCCGGCAAAGAAGATATTTTGGCTGTGGCTTTCCATAAAGGATTCCAGTTGGAGACTTGTCCCAATCTTCCCTTCTTATCCACATGGTCCAAAATCCAGCCGGGTCGTAATCGTACAGTTCATAAGGTCCTGTGCCAACTGGCGGATTAAATTCAAACTCCACGGGATTTTCCACCTTTTCAAAGATGTGTTTGGGCATAATCCATAAGCAGCCCCACCGATCCAGGAAGAAGGCGTGGAATCTGGAGTTTGGCCTTTTGAGTTCAACCACTACAGTATGGTCATCCAGTTTGTAGACCTTCTCTATAAATTCAGTCATTGGTCCATGATAGAGTAGTCCGGGTGTGCGCTTGTTAAGTTCAAGGGTGAAAACCACATCGTCTGCCGTGAAGGGAATCCCATCGCTCCAGTAAACGCCTTTACGCAAGTTGACAGTCATCTGGGTGAAATCTTCATTGTAGATTGGAAGCTCTGCTGCAAGACCAGGAATAATTTCAGCAGTAGCGTAGTCAACAGTCCAGAGCGGCTCGTTCATCAATTGTGCCATTCCTCGATCCCGCCATCTCCAGCCAGCCCATTCATTGAAGTTGTGAGGCATGGCGGTGCGACCTGACAATTGGTCAAATATCAGGGTTTCTTCTCTTGGGATTCCTGGTGGAAGCTGAGCCACACACGTAGAGGAAAGCAGTCCGGCTAACATCACCCCGGCTAACACCCCACTTACCCATCCATATTTTATAAACTTCATAATGCGCTGCCTCCTTTTTGTTGACATAGTTGCTTCTTTTATGGGAAGTTTCCGAAAAGAGAAAATAATCTTTTCACTCTTTTTCTTGAAAACTTCCTTTATCCCAAGCTGGATTGACCTTTTTATTTTTCACCTCCTTCTGGTTCTATCCAGCCTATTTTTTCATTTTCTTTAGTTTTTCTTCTTAGAAGTAGTAATTTTAAACTTCCTACAGGATTCTCTAATTACAAGTTGGGTATGCAGGATAATC
>JACUUP010000113.1 GCA_014859225.1 Candidatus Aerophobota bacterium | reverse complement strand
CTTATTTTCTTAGGTTACGGTCGGCAGGATGAGTTTGAGGCAGATAATCTTGGCACCCGGTATGCCTACGATGCGGGTTATGATGCGCGGGCAATGAAGGATTTTTTAAGTAAACTAAAAGAGCTGGAGGGAAGAGAGCCCTCGTCAATAGAGATGCTTTTGAGGTCTCATCCTCCAACCTCGGAGCGAATTCAAAGGGTTGAAGCGCAAATTCAGGCATTTCCTACCCTCTCTGGAAAACAAATGTATGAAGAAAGATTCCTCGCAAAAGTAAAAGGTGCACCTCTCCTAAAAGCTCCATCAACTGAAGAAAGTGTGGAAATTGATAAAGAAAAGATTATCTTGCTTCTTAGAGCCTACCAGGAAGGCATTGCAAAACAGATGGAGATGATTAACCAGGCGAGGGAAAAATTGGAGTTTTTAAAGCAAAGAATTGATGAGCTGGAAAAAAAACTAACAACACCTGATGATACTGAATGAATGATGAGCCTTCTTTAGATTTAAAATGATTACAAAATAATACCTTAAAGCTCGCTATTTTTAGAATAAAAATAAGGCTAAAAAGTAACCGAGGAAATATTGAGAAAAAATCCTGAGGTAGGTGCCGCTCAAGATGAGCTTAGGAAAAGTGGATGGCAAAAAAAGAGGGTCAACGTCTGGTTTGGTTTTAACTTTTCTGCCTGGATAAAAGCTTTGTGCAAAAGTGAGTTTCAGATAGATAAAAATAAAATCCCCCTTGCCATTTCTATTACCTTCTCCAGTTTGAACAATGCACTCCTTCGCGGGATGGAGCATCTTATTTACGCACCTAAAGTTGCCAGGGTGGAAATTGAAAAACCTCCCCTCTTTATCATTGGACACTGGCGTTGTGGAACAACTTTGCTGCATGAGCTGCTGGCGCTGGATGAGCGTCATACCTATCCTGCTACTTACCAATGTTTTAACCCAAATCATTTTCTTCTAACGCAAAGATTGTACGCTTCCCGCTGGAACTCACTTTTGCCTTCAAAAAGACCCATGGATAATATGGCAATTGCTTCTAATACTCCTCAGGAGGATGAATTTGCTCTCTGTCTTTTGGGCGCTCTATCTCCTTATCTTGCTATTGCTTTTCCCAATCGGCTAACAGATTATATGGATTACTTTTCGCTGGAACGGTTCACGCCTGAAGAACTCAAGCGCTGTGAAGGAAGTTTTGTATATTTTCTTAAAAGGATAACTTTTGCAAGACCGGGACGCATCATTCTTAAATCCCCGGTACACACCTTTCGTATTAAGGTGCTGCTTAAACTTTTTCCTCAAGCTCGTTTTGTTCATATTGTGCGTGACCCCTATGTTGTTTTTCCATCCACACTTCACATGTGGAGGCGTATGTTCCAGGCATTTTCGCTTCAAAGTTCCTGTTCTGTTGAACTTGAGGATTATGTTTTTAAAATGTTCAACCACCTGTATGAAAGCTTTGAAGAAACTCGAAAACTCATCCCCTCCTTGCAAATCTACCAGGTGCGTTACGAGGATTTGGTAAAAGATACCATGGGTGAGATGCAAAAATTATATTCCTCTCTTGGTCTTGGCTCTTTTGAGCCGGTGCTTCCGGCAGTTAAAGATTATCTGGCAAAAGCTGCATCCTACAAGAAAAATATATATGAGCTGCCACAAAATATGCGAGCTGAAATTAGTCGACGCTGGGGAAAAATCATCAAAAGGTATGGATATCCTCTAACTAACGAAGTTCCATAAGAGTCAGATTTTTTCTTTATCTTGGGTTAGCAGACCTTTTAGCGGTGTAGGCAATAATGAACTTTCCATCCTGCTGAGTATAGACCTGGAAAAGCTCTTTACTCTCAGGATAATAAATACTGATATATCCCTCAGGTGTAAAATCCTGTAGTTCAAAAGATTTTGGGTTGTAACTCAGGCCTGTTCCCAGGGCTTTTCCCGCAGCCTCTTTAGCACACCAGAGTCGGGTGATATAGATGCTGCGTATATCAGGTGCAAAACTGTTAATAATTTCTCTTTCTTTTGCTGTTGTTATACTTTGCATAAATGTCTCATCTCTTTGATAGATAAGTTCAAGGTCAATACCAGTTACGTCTTTACCTGCTGTGGCAATAGCGCGCTCCTCAGAATGAGCGATACTTATATGGGGAATTTCCTTTAGTTTATCATCTATTTTTATCAAGGGTTCGCCCTTTGGGCTATTTGCTATAGTAAAACTGGCAGGATGAAACATCCTTGCTGTTTTTGCCTCTTTTGCCATCCATATACGAGCGGCATCTTTTGCTGCAATCCGACCCAGCAGCCACTGGAGTTGTCTAACAGGATTGTTGGCTAATTTATAAAATGTATCCAGCTCATCCGTATGTAAATAAAATCCAGCTACCAGGCTCAAACCAAGCTCAAAATCACGCAGGTCAGTTTTGCAAACACTCTGACACACACATCCTTCGGGAAGGTGGGGAAGATGAACATTTTGAGTTATAAAATATTTTGTGGGAAATCTGCGAAAGTCAAAAACCTTTTTACTCCAGCGAAAAATCCAGTCTCCCCAATTTTCAATGCGCATCCAGACCTTGCCAGTCCCATCCTGGATTTCAATGTCGCTGTAAATTGTCTTAGAATTAATGTGGGTAATCTCCAGGCGTGTGGGAAGCTTCGTGCCTGCAGGTGGGGTTGGGCAGTATATTTCAAGTTTTTTAATGTTAATGGGAAAAACATACATCCCCAAATTTTGAGCCCATATTCCCACAAGTTGTCCTGCCCCGTCCAGAATAACAGGGTCTGTGAGTAGTTGTGGGGTTTTTGTGGAGGCAAAAAGATTCTCCCTGGGCAAAACTGTAAGCTCGCCCACAAGACCTTTCTCGCCCAGGGTGATATCTTTGGAGATACACTGAAAAGCAGGGCCGTGAAAAAGACGCCTATCCCGGTAAATTTCCTCTGCTTTTAAAGGATAAAGACAGGGATTTGTCAGTTCTGTAAATATTATATTAATGGACTGAAGGTAATGCCGACCAAACAGAATAGTTGCACTTATGGCAGGTATATCTTTTTTTTCTACAAATATAGTAGCACTGATACGATAAGAAAGCGTATCCGGGTCATAGTCTATAACTTGAGCTGAGACTCGCAAAATTATACTTTCAGCATTCTCTAAGGTTATCCAGCGGGAAGCTTTAATATCTTCAAACCCGATGATACCAAAACCGGGAACAAGACATGCAGCAACTTCAGCCATTGCTTCCAGACTGATGGTTATTGGCACCACGGGGAAACATTGCCAGGGAGCTTTAATGTTGGGTGCGTGAATAAAAAGGTGGTCTTTTAAATATATATCTTCCTTGAGATGGGTTGTTCGCTCAACAACAATTTGCTTTCCCGGGATATAATTTAAAACTTTACCGATAAAAGGCATTCCTCTGTCACTACTCGTATCAAAAGTTAAGGGAAAAGATTCATCTACTACTTGCTCTTCGCTATATTGTGCGGGATAGGGGATTTCAAGTTTTTGGGGTGAGCGATGTTGGAATAAATAACCTAAATTAAGTTTAACCCCGTTAGTTACAAGGGTAGCACAAAGATGGTTGAGCTGGGTTATGGCCGGGCGATGCTCAACATCCAGAGAAAGCGCTGTGACATTTTTCTCACCACAGATAGTTTTTGCCTGGGTGTGCATGCTGGTTCCCCCACCTGCATGAATAAAGATTTTCGCCCCATCGTTATACATTTTTTTTATAGTTTGCCAGAAACGCACAGGATGGTCCAGATTCTCAATAATGGTCTGCCTGATTTTTTTCTCATTCCGGGGATAGGGACGGCAGGTTATTGCTGAGTAAACGGGAACTTTTCCCGGGTATATGTGGATGTCTTTTAAGAATGGCTCCAGGATTGCTCTGAGCGAACTTGAGTCGGAGGTATGTGCAGCAGGGTAGGGCAAAAGGTGGGCCCAGATTTCCTGTTCTTTAAGGATTTGCAGGATTTTTTCCAGTTGCTCTGGTTTGCCACCAAGAATCTGCAGATTTGGCCATCCATGAATAGCTATGCTGACATCAGGAAACATTTGCAATAAGGGTTTTAGCTTATCTTCACTGATACTGACTGCAGCCAACTTATCTTTGGCATCAAAATTTATAGTATCAAGAGGTGCTCTCAGGTAAATCTCATTGAGCTCATCAAAGCTAAGTATTCCCGAGGCGCATAAGGCAGAAAGCTCACCCAGGCTTGGACCAAACATGATGTCTACCGGAACTTTTAATTCCTGCAGTAAGATCCAGCTTGCCCAGTTCGCCACGGCGACTCCAAAATGGGCCAGGTTTCGCTCAGATGGATTTTTGTTTTTACTGGAGAATTTGGATACATCAAGCCGCTGCCGCAGTTTATCTTTTTCCTTTTCCGATAAATACTCAGGTGGAAAAATAAGATGGCTCATGGGGATAAGGTCCTGTGGATTGCCATCACGCAGGTCAATTCGGTCAAATGCGGCTCGCAGCTCTGGAAAATAAAGACATAAGTCTTTAAGATGGTCAGCATAAGGCCCAAGTAAACTCGGGGGGAAAACAAGACCCGGGAAAAGACAGGCAATTTTACCTTGTTTGCCAGAGGGCTCTGAAGTGTAGTAAATATCTTCAATGTCATCAAAGCAGATATTTCCTGAACTCAGGCGCCTGTAAATTGTTAAAAGATAATCACGCAATTTATTTAAGTCTTTACAAACTATTGCCATGAGATGAGGACAGCTTTCTACAAAATGCAGATACTGTGTATAGGCAATATCTTCCAGTTGCAAATCCATTTGATTTTTTTCTAGGAATTGCTGTAACTTCTGTATTTTAACCAAAA
>JACUUP010000112.1 GCA_014859225.1 Candidatus Aerophobota bacterium | reverse complement strand
GGATTTCTCAAGATGCACTGTAGCACCGCACCAGAAACCGCCAGACCTGCCCCAACCACTATGGCTGCTGTTACGCGTGGCAGACGAATGTTCCAGAGAATTAAATTTGCCGTTGAAGTCTCACCTGAGAGAGCCTGCATAATCTCACCCAAAGATAGAGAATAAGAGCCTACATTTACTGCCCAGATGCAGCTTAATAATAACAAGAAAAAAAGTGCAAATCCGAAACTTATCCTTTTTGCTGCATATGCTTTGTAACTCTTGGTTATGCTCATTTTACCCTGAGGAAACCTTTTTAATGCTACCTTTTTCAAGGTCTGTCTTTCCAAAACCACCAAAATCTTTCTCCATCTCCTTATAAATAAACTCTCCCACAAGCTGCCTGTAAATATCATCAGCCTTTTTCTCTGGCTCAATATCCTTAAATTCATCCGGGTAAATAACCTTCCCTATATAATAGGCATCAGCAAGAGCAGTTCCCAGGTTGGTGGCGTAAAAATTAAAGGGCAGTGTCCCATAAATATCCCCACTCTTGAAGGCTTTAAGCGAGCGGTAAAGCTGCGGTCTTTTTTGATAGTCCTGTTTTACAAGCTCCAATCCAGCCTCATCAATAAAAATTATATGCGGGTTCCACTCAAGAAGTTTCTCTTTATCTATAAAAACATGCCCTCTTCTTCCAATCTCATCTACAACATTTTTTGCATGTAAAAACACAAAGGGAGGAAACTGAGCCTCGGTGCTCTCTATCCCATGTGCTCCCCCATAGCCCACTCCACCCACATAAACTGTGGGTTTTTCCTCATCCTGAATATTCTCTGTTCTTATTTGTAAATCATCTATAACCTGTTTGATAAACTGTAGTAGCTTTTCTGCTCTTTTCTCTTTTCCAAGCAGTTTCCCGGCAAGCTCAAGCGATTTAAAAAGAGGCTCATCAAACCCTGTTTCCCCATAGCTTAGAACCACCACCGGAATATGTGTCCTGCTTTGTATATTGTCAGCTATCCTGGGCTCAATATAGCTCATGAATATAACATCGGGGCTTAGTTTAATAAGAGCCTCGTCATTGGGAAGCTTTCCCGGCCCACCTGGTCCTATGGAAAGCAAACTTTTAATAAACTCTTTGTGAGCTATTGCATAAGGCCTTCCGGAGAATCCCCATATTGTCTCACAATCCTCAACTCCCACCAGCTTGTCCGTTGCCTCCAGGTATACAACAAGCCTGAGAGCCCCGGGACCGGCACAAACTATCCTATCAATTACACCTGGAACCTCAACCACTCTTCCGACAAGGTCTTTTATTTTAACCTGCCGAGAGCTCGCTTGCACAGGATTAAATACTGAAAGGTAAAAAACTAAAAGTGTGGCTATTAGCAGCCGATGGAGGGTAAATATTGCTTTACTTTTCACCTTGCATCTCCTCAACATATTGTATATGTGGTTTTATGTCCAGAACAGGTGTTCCGTTGATAGCATCAAGACCTCTCACTATAAGCCTGTTTTTTTCTCTTCGTATAAGGTCAACAGTGGCAAGCCCTATACTGTTAGGTCTTTTCGGACTCCTGCAGGCAAATACTCCCCTTATATTTCCCGCCCTTGTCCTTTGACGAAGCGTAAAGTCCTCTGATTTATGAAAATAAAAAATGACCTCTATTTTCTCGTTCTCCTCTATTTTAAAAAGTCCCTCACTGTATTCAGGTAACACCAGGATTATGGAAAGAGCCTCTCGCATTTTCTCAGGGTCGGCCTTATCCTGAAAGCTGTTTTGCACATACCCAATAGGTGATACGCTGAACAGCTCTTTACTCTGCCCTCTTTTTTGTTTTATACCTTCCCCGTCCAGCTGGTAGTATGATGTGTCCGCACACATAAGACACTGCAGCTTTGCATTTTTTCTCTTTGTTCTTGATTGCATCACAGCTTCTTTACATTCAAAGCAGATAACACTTTCAAAGATGGGAGCATATTCAGGAACCTTTACCTTTATCTTTTTTACTATAAAGAGCACATCTTCATCTATATCTAAAAGGTCAAAGCAAATATCTTCTGCCATCTCCCTCATCCTGCCCTTCTCTTTAGCATCACCTTCCCTTTGGGCTATCACCTTTTCAAAGAGTTTCTGGTACTCAGGGTATCTTTCCGCAAGTATTTCATTCACATCCGCTTTTACGAGCATCCTTATACCTTCTCCATCTCTTTTTGTCAGGGTAAATGCTGTTTTTCCCAAATCCCTGTATATCAAAGCATTGTTACCGAAACTGCAGCCAGTTACCATCTGGACTCCATCACTAAAGCAGTTATTGGTTTCCAGAATAGCTAAAACATCTTCCATTCCCTCGGATGTGGCGTTCAATTCTTTGCTTGCAATATACCCTGCTCTTACCCCTAAGGAAAGATAGGGGCAAAAGTGCCCGTGAAGCTCCCCTGCTTTTCTTACAAGCCCTTTCAGGTTGCCTGATGTAAGCATTTGCTGAATAGTATCTCGTGCACTACCCATACTAATCTCCTTCAGCCATTTGTGCTACTTTTTTTAAAATAATAACACAAAATCACAAACTGTCAAGTGAGGTATGAAAAACCTCAAAAAAAATGTCTTTCTGTTTCTTTGTCTCTACCATGAAATGTGCCAGCTATCAACTTTTCATAGCCTAATAGCCGTATCTAATTATATTAATTATACTTGACAAAAATAATTTTCAGTTTATAATAAAAAAAATAAATAAAAAAAGGGAGGATAGCTCATGAGGATAGCTGTAACGTCTAACGGAAGTGACTTAAACGCCCAGGTAGACCCAAGATTCGGTAGATGCGCATACTTTATCATTGTTGAGCCTGAAAGTATGCAGTTTGAGGCAGTGCAAAATCCCAACATTCAGGCAGGAAGTGGAGCAGGTATTGCCACTGCGCAGATGATAGCCCAAAAGGGAGCGAATACTGTTATAACCGGTAATGTTGGTCCCAATGCGTATCAAACCTTATCCAGCGCAGGAATACAAATTATAACAGGCGCATCCGGAACAGTAAAAGAAGCTATAGAAAAGTATAAGCGGGGTGAGCTTCAGGCAACTCAAGGTGCCAGTGTAGGAGCGCACTTCGGTATGGGAGGTAGCACGTATCCAGGAGGAGGTATGGGCATGGGACAAGGTATGGGTGGAGGACGTGGAATGGGGATGGGACGAGGTATGGGAATGGGCTTTCCTCAAACTCCTTTTGGGCCAGCCCAGATGGACCCACAGCCTCAAATGTCCAAGGAGCAAGAGCTTTCCCTGCTTAAAAGACAGGCTGAAGAAATTGAGAAACAGGTAAACGAGATCAAAAAAAAAATAAAAGAACTGGAGAAAGAATAAAGAATACTCCCGGCAAATCTTTATATACTTGACAAAAATAATTTACAAGATATACTGAAAGAGAAATATAAAGAAAGGAGGAGAAGATGCCAAGAGGGTTTGGAAGAGCTTTCTTTGGTCCCGGCTACTTTGGCCGGGGAGGATTCTGGGGAAGAGGCAACCCTTATCCTTTTTGTAGGTTCTTTCCTCATCTTCCAAGATGGTGGTGGATGGCTCCTTATGCTTTTCAGTATGCAGCCACTACTCCAGCATACGCCCCGTACTACAGACCAGGAATGATGTACCCTTACTATGGATGATAAAGGATAAACTTTAAATAACTTTCAGGAGGTATAAAATGCCTTTTGGATTAGGTCGGGCAGGTTGGTTTTTAGGGCCTTCGTGTGGATGGTATAATCCTTATTTTCCCGGAGGAGGATTCTGGGGGGCAAATTATCCCTATAGTTTCCCTTCCCCCGGGTGGATGGCTCCTTATGGTAGCCCAGGATACGGCTACCCTTATGGAGCAGCAGGATATGGCTTTACTCCAACGAAAGAACAGGAGAAATCCTGGTTGGAGGAGCAAAGAAAAGTGCTCGAGGCAGAGCTTGAGGATATTAGAAGAAGAACAGAAGAGCTGGAAAAACCCTAAGAAACTACCCCTCAATCTGACTCAAAACTTAGATTGAGGGGCAAGTTATGCTTCTATAGATTTAAAAAATAAATATAGATTTAGTGTAGTTCTTCTTAAAATTTCTAAAGGAAAGTTTTCCCTCAAAAGAAAGCCCGAAAATCGGAAATACATTCATTTAATAAAGACAAGAGCTGCTGATACCTCACCTTAATTTTTATCCACAGACTTGACAAAAATTATTTACCGAATATAATTAAACTTACTTTGCAAAGAGGAGCTGTGGATTAGGGAGAAGATACAATGGCACGCATATTTTTTCCTCAATTCAAAAAGGGTAAACAGGAATATGTACTTTGAGAATAGCTTATTTTGACCTTTTATCACAGTAACTTTACCAGGAGATAAACTATGCCAAGAGGAGATGGAACTGGCCCCATGGGAATGGGCCCAATGACAGGAAGAAGTGCAGGGTACTGTGCAGGGTTACCTACCCCTGGATTTATGAATCCTGCAGGGGGAAGATTAGGACTTGGATTAGGATGGGGTAGAGGTAGAGGTTTCCGGGGCTATCCCGGCTATGGTGCGGGAAGATTTCCCGCTACTCCCTACGCTGGATATGGAACACCATATTATGGCTATGGAGCACCCTACTACGGTTATGGGTACGGTATGCCCTATTCCAGCTCCCCGCCCAGAATGTGGTGACACTATGGGAGCCCGGGAAGAACCACAGCCTCCCAGGCTCCTGATTACACTCCATCGTAAAAAACTTCTCAACGAGGAAAGATTCGTAGATACCCATATTTTACATTTCAAAAAGACTTAGAGAGGTGAACTACTCCTCCCTTACGGAAGGAGCTTCCTAATTCAACGATTGCCCACTG
>JACUUP010000111.1 GCA_014859225.1 Candidatus Aerophobota bacterium | reverse complement strand
GCCGGCAAGCCGTGTGGATACAAACCCGATATTTATCCCTTTTTTTTCTTTCATGGTGAAACTCCTTGTGCAATTAATAATATTTCCTGGTAAAATCCAATTATATCTTTAGTCTACCATAAATGCCAGTTAATTCAAATTGCCTAATAAAATAACAAAAATAAAATTGACACTATTTAAAAAAGGTCTATAATATTAGACAAATGCTATTGAGACGCCAGACTGTTCAAGGGACAAAAAAATCTTATAGAATGAGCTTTAGCTAAAAACTTAAATGTCAAGACCTGACCCTCTATATATGGAGATTGGATTTCCGGGAGAAAAAAGAGTTGATGCCCGTTATAAAGGCTTTACCATTAAAACTGACCAGCCAGCTCACTCAGGTGGTGCAGGCTCTCACCCCGCACCTTTTGACCTTTTTCTTGCTTCCATTGGGACCTGCGCTGGCATTTATGTTCTTTCCTTCTGCCAGCAGCGAAAAATACCTGCAGAAAATGTAAAACTTATCATGCGTACAGAAAGAAACAAAGAGACGCATATGATAGAAAAGATTGCCATTGAAATTCTTTTACCTCCTGAGTTTCCAGAAAAATATAAAGATGCGGTAGTCAGAGCTGCGGAAGGATGCACGGTAAAAAAACACCTGCTCAAACCACCTTTATTTGAAATATACACTAACAGCCTCAAGAGTAATGTCCAATAAAAAATGAGAAAAGAAGTCTTCTCTTTTAATCACATAGAAGTTTTGAGTGAAATTCCTGTAAATTTAAATCTTGAAAAAGTGCTAAAGCGTTTGAAAGTAAGCGATAGGCAACAAAAAGAGCAAATTGGCTCAATAAAAAAACTTGTGCAACTTGCAGGTAACCTGATAGCTGCAAAAGCTGCTTATAAAGTATCCTATGTGGAAGACAAAAAAGATGCCAGAGTGAGTATTGAAGAAGTTGAGTTTGAAAGCAAAGTTCTCAGAAAAAACCTGGAGAAAATAGGAAAGGTGTTCCCTTACATTATCACTATCGGTAAAGACCTGGAAAATAGAGCAACCTCTGCTAACGACTTACTTGAACAATTCTACCTGGAGGAGATAGCTGACTTAGCTCTGGAGCATACACTGAAGAAACTACAAACATACCTCCAGCAAAAATATAGGCCCGGACGGCTTTCCAGAATGAGCCCGGGCTCTTTAAAAGATTGGCCGATAACTGAACAAAGAAAACTCTTTTCTCTTTTTGGTGATACTCAGAAAATCGTTGGGGTAAGCTTAACTGATAGCTATCTGATGATTCCCAGAAAATCCATATCAGGAATTTTGTTTCCCACTGAAATTAACTTTTACAGTTGCAAACTTTGCCCCAGAGAAAGGTGTGAAAGGCGAAAAGCACCCTATGACCCAAAACTAAAAGAAAGCTACAACTTAGGATAAGAAAACTTACCGGATATTTCATTTTTTATAATCTCATAAACCTTCTTCAATGGAAGATTTTTCTTGCGGGCAATCCTTTTGCAATCCTCATATTCAGGATTTGAACTAACTATATCTTCGCCTAAAATTCCCAGCTTAATTTTGACCTCTCCTAAAGAACTTTGAAAGCTTTTTATTTCTCTTTTTAGCTTTCTCCTTATTGTGCGGGATATTCTTACCCCTAAGGTGGTAGTTTCTCTAAAAATTATACTGAGGATATCTTCTTCTTTATCCTGCGGACAAACTACAGTTAAAAGTATGCCCGGGCGATTTTTTTTCATCTGAACAGATGTTAAAAAAACATCAAGCGCTCCCTTCTGGAAAATACAGTCTGTAATATACTCATAAATCTGGGGGCTCATATCATCTATATTTGTCTCTAAGATACTTACAAAATCCTCCTGCAAAGAAGCTTCTGTCTTTCCTATGAGCAACCTGAGTAGATTGGGTGTGGAAAGGTCCTTTGCTCCAGCTCCATATCCAACTTTTTCCAATTTCATGTCAGGAATTGGTCCACAATCTGCGCATAAACCCTTAAGGATTGCTGCTCCTGTGGGAGTAGTAAGTTCAGCCTCAACTTCGCTTGAGTAAACAGGAAAACCCCTCAGAAGTTCTGTAGTAGCCGGGGCAGGAACAGGAAAATTTCCATGCGCCGTATTCACCCTACCCCCACCCAAATTTATTTTTGATGTCCAAACTTTTTCTATACCCAGAGTGTTCAATCCAACCACAGTTCCCACTATATCAATTAATGTATCCAAGGAACCTAATTCATGCAGGTGCAAGGTTTCTAAACTTTCCTGGTGAATTTTAACTTCAGCCTTTAGCAGACTAAGGAAAATCTCTTTACTTTTTTCTTTTAATTGAGCTGGGAGATTTAAACCTTCTATGAGGTTAAGCATTTCCGCAGGGCGCCTTTTTTCATTGGGGGAAAAGGTAACATCTACTTTGGTTGCAACTATCCTTGCTCTTTTTACCTTTTTTGATGTTACTTTACAATGGTGAAAATTTAAGTCGTTAATCAGCTTACTGAAAATCTGCAAAGGAAGCCCCGCATCTATCAGAGCACCCAGTACCATATCTCCACTAATCCCCGAAAAACAATCAAAGTAAGCAATCTTCATAATATTTATTTAACTTCAATGTTCATATTATTAATCAAAGAGGCAAGATAGCCTGCCCCAAAACCATTATCAATATTTACCACTGCTATTCCAGGACTGCAACTGGTTAACATTGTAAGAAGTGGCGACACCCCACCAAAGCTTGCTCCATATCCTATGCTGGTAGGAACAGCTATTACTGGTTTATCCACTAATCCTCCTACTACTCCGGGCAAAGCTCCTTCCATTCCTGCAACTACAACTAAAACATTTGCTTTAAGCACAAGTTTTTTCTCTTCAAGAAGGCGGTGAATACCCGCTACCCCCACATCATACAAAGTTTCAACTTTATTTCCCATAAGCTCAGCCGTAACCTTTGCTTCCTCGGCTACAGGTATATCGCCTGTGCCTGCAGAAATTATTAGTATAAATTTTCCCTTATTTATTGCAGGTTTTACCTCTCCTGCGCTAACTATTCTTGCCTGAGGATAGTAAACTGCCTCAGGTATAACTTCTTTTATTGCCTGATAGATTTTTTCATCAGCCCGGGTTGCTACAACTAAATTTTTCTTCTTCCAGAGCCTCTCAGCAATAGTTTTAATTTGAAAAATAGATTTTCCCTGACAAAAAATAACCTCAGGAAACCCCCTTCTCAGTTCACGGTGATGGTCAATTCTGACAAAACCAATATCTTCAAAGGGAAACTCTCTTAATTTCTCAAGCGCCTGCTCCAGTTGCAATGTTCCCTCTTGCACTTTTTTTAATATATCTTCAATAAACTTCCTGTTCATTTTTTATTCACCTTTATTTGAGCTGTATGGAGGGTTGGTATTAGTATTTAATCTTTCCCATTCAGGTTAAATAAAGCGAGCCTGAAAAAGAGGAGAAAGTTCGGGAAAATGGCCGGGAGGTAGTTTCTTGAACTGATGAGAGAATGCCACTTTCTCTTTTTCAAAGCTCTCGGGAACTAAGACAAGAACATTTTCAGAACTTTTAGATAAAACCTGTAGATGATATACATAAACCTCTTTTGCTATTTTGAAATCCTCAAGGTAATCTGATTTTACCGATTCTGCTCTGGGAAGCTCAAGCGTGAGAAAATTTAAAAATCTACCATCTTTGGCTATTCTAAAATCAAGATGAGGACCTGTGGAAAGACCAGTTGAACCGACATATCCTATAACCTGCCCCTGAGACACTCTTCTTCCCTTGCTTACCCCACTTGCTATACGGGAAAGATGCCCATAGCTTGTTGTATATCCATTGGGATGTCTAACTTCAACATAATTTCCAAATCCTCCCTTCCATCCCGAGAATGTAACTACGCCATCCCCTATCACTGAAACCGGCGTGCCCGTGGGAGCAGCATAGTCAACCCCTAAATGAGGACGGTGCACCTTAAGAATTGGATGAAATCTGCGGTAGGAAAAATTAGAGGATATTCTGGTGTAATTCAAGGGAGAGCGAAGGAAACTTCTTCTAAGTGAATTTCCTTCCGACGTAAAGTACCCTTTATTTCCCTCCGGATCCTCGTAAAATATAGCTGTATATTCTTTCCCCCGGTTACTGTACTGAGCGACAAGGATTCTACCCTCTGTTAGAATTTTTCCCTCTGGGTCAACCTGTCTTTCCCATATCACCCTGAAATAGTCACCTTTGCGAGGGTCAGTTAAAAAATCAATCTCCCAGGAAAAAATATCGGCATACCTTAAAATAAGCTCATTATTCAATCCTTCTTTTCTCATATCCTCATAGAGGGAGGATTTAATTTCGCCTTTAGCACCTATCAAAATTTTTTCTACCGGTACTTTTTCCTCCCGTGCCACAAAAACTCCCGGCTCGGTTTCCTCTACAACATAATAGTTAAACCCCCCGGGGAAATATTTGAAGACCATAAGCTCTTCTTCCCCATATCTTAAAAGTTCAATACCCTCACCCGGTTTAAAATTTCGGGGATTAACAAAAGAGCTTAAGGAGCGGGAAATAAGGTGAATCTGCTGAGGGGATAAACCTTCTCTTACTAAAAAGTCATAGAGAGTATCTCCCCGACGAAAAGTTCCGGAGAAAACAACTGCCAGAGTTTCCAGTTCATCTGCGAAAGGTAAGCTATCCTGAGTTTCCTGGATAGCAAGTTCTTCCATCTGCTCCAGGGATAACTCGCCAGGAAACAAAAGTTCATTATCATCCGGGAGATGTTTTTCTTTGCCTCTAAAGGCACTATCATTTGCCATATTAAATAAACGGGAAAGGGTGTCAAAGAAAGAAAAGTTGGTCAGAGAGCGTACG
>JACUUP010000110.1 GCA_014859225.1 Candidatus Aerophobota bacterium | reverse complement strand
GAGGATTTGAAATACCTGCTGCTGGATAGGCATTTCTATATTTTTTTCCCGGGCAAACTCGTAGATTGCTCTGCTGGTGAAGTATCCTTCTACAAGCTTTCCTTTTTTTTGCATAGCCTGCAAAGCTTTTTTTACAGAACCTTCACTTACTATAAGCTGTCCAAATTCCCTGTTTCTTGTTGGTCCAAAACAACTGGTCATTATATCTCCCATGGCTGACTGACCTCCAAAACCAAAGGTTTTCTCTTTTCCTCCCAGCATCAAAGCTAATTTTTTTATCTCTAAGCTTCCCCGGGATACAAGAGCACTTACTGTTGATGAACCAAAACCAAGACCATAAGCCATCCCGGATGCTATTGATAGGGGATTCTTTAGAGCTCCAGCAACCTCTACCCCCACGACATCATCGTTGCCATAAAGTCTAAATTTTTTTGTGGAAAAAAACTCCTGTAACTTTTTTGCCCTCGTTGCATGAGTGCAGGCTATCTCTGCGGCAACAGGGTGTCCTTTAATCATCTCACCTGCTATGGTTCCTCCGGATAAAACTGCATAAAAGTAGCTTTTATGGATTTCTTCTTTTAGAATTTGAGAAACCCTTTTTCCTGTATTAATTTCCAATCCTTTGGCAACATTTAAAAGCAGGGTATTTTTCTTTACATATTTTTCCAAATCCTTTGCCGCATCTCTCATTTTCTGGGTAGGTATTGCTATGACTATGATTTGTGATAAAGTAACTACTTTTTCCAGGTCGTTGGTAGGCGTAATATTATCCGGAATGGCATATTCTTGAAAGTGCAAAGGATGGTTTTTTTCCTCAAGCAGGCTCTTTATAATTTTTTCTTCTTTATCATATACTAAAATTTTTTTCCCGGGATATTTTAAAGCAAGATGTCTTGACAAAACAAAGCCAAACATCCCCATACCTAACACGCTAATCGGTTCGCTCACACCGCCCCCTTTTCACTTAGAAAAAATCTTTAAACCACTCTTTTAACTTTACATCCAACCTTTCTTTTAATGAAAGCTCCTGTCTAACTTTCATTCCCCAGAAAATAAGACCAACTGCGGTGGCATACACCGGACTGAAAATTTTTGTGGATGAGTCAATGCGGGGATAACCTATTCTTGCCGGAAGAGCGAGTTTTTCCTCTGCTTTTTCCTTCACTCCGGGAAGAAGTGAGCTGCCTCCGGTGAGTACTACCCCAGAAGTGATCAGTCCTTTGTAGCCACTACTTTTTAGCTCCAGGTCCACCAGCTCAAATAGCTCCTCAATTCTCATTTGAATGATGTGAACGAGAGCCGACCTTTTCACCCGGTAGTTACCTCTTCCTGCGACTCCCTCCACCTCAAGATATTCATCTTTATTTAAGTAATCTACAGAAGCAGTTCCGCACCGAAGTTTGATTTTCTCTGCTTCCTCCCGGGATATATGCAGTCCCACAGCAATGTCGTTGGTCAGGTGATTTCCTCCAACGGCAATTACTTTGGTAAATATCAATCCCTCCCGTAAAAAAACAGCTAAATCAGTGGTGCCTCCGCCAATATCCAGAAGAGCTACCCCCAGCTCCTGTTCCTGGGGGGGAAGGGTGGATATTCCCGAGACAAGTGGTTGAAGTGCAAGTCCTTCAACTTCGTAGCCAGCATTTTTCACACTTTCTTCTATATTTCTGCAGCACCCGGAAGAGGCGGTAATAAGATGAACTTTTAGCTGGAGGTGTGCTCCTCTCATTCCTACAGGGTTTTTTATCTGGTCTTGTCCATCAATGATGTAATCCTGAGTTAGTGTGTGGATAATTTCTCTATCCCGGGGAAGGGCAATGGAAGATGCTTTTTTCAAGGCTTCGTCCACATCTTTTTTGCTGATTATTTGTTCCTCTCCTTTTATGGATATAAAACTCTGGTTATCTTTTCCCTGAATGTGAGAGCCGGCAATACTCACCCAGAGCTTGTTAACTTTTCTGCCCGCATCTAACTCGGCATTTTTCATAAGTCTTTTAATCCGGCCGGATACTTTATTTATACTGGTAATTACTCCTTTTTGTACACCTTCAGAAGAAGTTATGCTTGAGCCCAGAATATCAAGACCATCCTCTCTGGCTTTCCCGATTATTACACATATTTTGCTCGTTCCTATGTCCAGACCTGCAATTACATTCTTTTTTTCTTCCCTCATGGTATAGTTCCCGTTTTTCTAAAGCTCTGTTTGATATACTGCGCACCTTTTCAATAATTCATCTGTGCCCAATTATTTCCCACTTTCGTGTTTACTACAATAGGGACAGAAAGCCTCAGGGCTTCCTCCATTTCTTTTTTAACTAATTTCCTTACCTCATCAATTTTACTCATTGCTACTTCGAGAAGTAGCTCATCGTGTATCTGAAGAATTATCCAGGCGGGCAAATTCTCCTTTTTTAGTCTCTTATAGACATTCACCATGGCTAATTTAATTAAATCTGCTGCGCTTCCCTGGATACGCGAGTTTATGGCTATTCTCTCTGTGAGCTTTCTTTTTCTTGTATTCTGCGAGTGAATAACAGGGGTATATCTTCTTCTACCCATTATTGTCGTGACAAAACCTTTTTCCTGCGCTTCCTGGATGGTGTTCTCTATAAATACTTTTACTCCCAAATAACGATTGAAGTATGAATGTATGTATTCTTCAGCTTCTTTTTCCGAGATTCCCAAACTCTGTGCAAGACCAAAGGGACTCATCCCGTAGATTATTCCAAAGTTAACTATTTTTGCTTCTCTTCTCATTTGAGAGCTAACCTGGAGGGGTAAAACATTAAATATCTCTGCTGCTGTTTCACGATGGATGTCATCACCTCTACGAAAAGCTGATAGTAGCTTTTTATCCTGTGACAGATGAGCCAAAATTCTAAGTTCTATCTGCGAATAATCCGCTGACACAAAAAGATATCCTTCATCGGCAACAAAGCATCTTCTCATTTTTGCCCCCAGCTCCTCTTTTACGGGAATATTTTGCAGGTTTGGCTTAAAGGAGGATAATCTACCCGTAGAAGCGGTTGTCTGAGAAAAAGAAGTATGAATTTTTCCAGTAGAAGGATTAATCAGTTTGGATAAAGGTTTGATGTAGGATGATTCCAGTTTGGAAAGATACCTGTATTCAAGTATTTTTTTTATATCCGGGTTTATAATGGACAGAGTGCGAAGGACATCTTCATTTGTAGAGTATCCTGTTTTAATTTTTTTAACTGGCGGGAGATTAAACTTTTGAAATAATATATTTCCAAGCTCCTTATAGGAGTTAATGTTAAATTCTTCCCCCGCAATCTCGTAAATCTCTTTTTCAATTTTTCTGCGCTCTGTTTCTATTTCGCCTAAAAAATCTTTTAATAGCACTGCGTCCACTTTAATTCCTCTAACCTCCATTCCAGCAAGTATCTCAACCAGAGGCATCTCAATCTCATAGAAGAGGCGATGCATCTTATTCTTCTCAAGCTCTTTTTTAAGGACAAAATAGAGTTTTTTCATACATTGAATCCTAAAGGAAGGTGAAGATAGATCAAAATCATGGGGGAAATCATCCAGAAAGTTTACACAAAGCTCGTGTAGAGAGTAATTTTTACAGGAAGAGTTGATGAGGTAGGTAGCTATACTGATATCAAACTCAATTCCTTTTAGATTAATACCAAACCCCTCAAGGGTAACCAGCATCTCCTTAAGGTTTTGACCTATCTTTTTAACGGTATCAGAGCTAAGAGCCTCTTTTAGCTTTTTAAATGCAGGACTCTCCAAATCTTTATCAAGGTCCATCTCAAATATAGCATCCTTATCAAGAGGGGAAAGGGTTATTTTTTCCCCGGAAGGGGTTTTATCCAGATGAACCACCAACTTTGAAGTGGAGATTGTATTGGCTAAAGAAGAAAGAATTTTCGTCCCAGGAATGGCTTTTGCCTTTTCTTTTTTTTCAGAACTTTCCCCTTTTGTTTTCTTAATCAGTTCCCTGAATTCTAATTCTTCAAAAATAACAAGTAGTGTATCTTTATCCGGGAGTTTCGTTTTTAAATCTTCCAGCTCAAATTTCAAGGGTACATTTGTAACTATGGTTGCCAGTTTTTTGCTCAGTTTTATTTGTTCTTCGTTTTCTTTGATTTTGCTGGCTACATTGGCAGGTATCCTATCAATATGTACTAATAGCTCCTCCACGCTGCCGAATTTTTGGATGAGCCCGGTGGCTGTTTTTGGACCAATTCCCCTTACGCCCGGGATATTATCAGATACATCCCCCACCAACGATAGATAATCAGCTATCTGCTCGGAAGATATTCCGTAACTTTGTTTCACTTTATCGGGATTAAATGTTTCTGTTTGAGATAAGCCCTTTTTAAATTGAGTTATACTGATGCAGGCAGATACTACCTGGAGAATATCTTTGTCTGCAGTGAAAATTGTAACCTTTAGTCCGAACTGTTCTGCTTTTTTAGCCAGGGTTGCCAGAATATCGTCAGCCTCATATTCTTCTTCTTCAAAAACTGGTATCTGAAAACCCTCAAGAACTTTTTTCGTTAGAGGTATTTGCAAGGATAGCTGGTGAGGTGTTTCTGGACGGGTAATCTTATATTCTTCCCACGTCTTATGACGGAATGTTTTTTTCCCCTTGTCAAAAGCACAGGCAATATAATCTGGTTTTTCCTCCTGGAGAAGTTTCATTAAAATTCTGGTGAAACCATACACTCCTCCCGTGGGAGTTCCTTGTCCTGTCATCAAAGGTGGAAGGGCATAAAATGCTCTATACAAAAGAGCATTACCGTCAATTAAGACTAATTTTACATTTTCCAGCAAAAAAGTACCTCTTCCTTTTGCTACATTATAACAAATTTGATGCTCCTGTAAAAT
>JACUUP010000109.1 GCA_014859225.1 Candidatus Aerophobota bacterium | reverse complement strand
CTAGGCCCACTCTTATTTCATTTGGCATGAACTATCTCCTCTTTCAATTATCTTCTCTCCTGGAGTGTTCTGAGAGTTATAAGAAATTGACTATGGTCTAATGACACCTTACTGCAAGAAATAACCTCACCTTTTTTAACTTCACTGAGAAGTCTTGCTCCCTTCGCCAATCCCAAGGGGAGGTAATTTTCGCGTTCAGCGATATCTTTTTTTTCAATGAGTCCATACGTGGCATAACCACCAATTTCATCAATTATTTCTCCTACCTTTAGATCCCTTTTCGCCACCGCTATAGTTTCAGCAACAGGTTGTTTTAGAGGAACAATGGATGATTCTTTATCAAAAAAAGCTCGAGCAATGGATACCGGGGTTTCCAGAGTTCCAAGATGATAAGGTCTATACAAAAGGTAATTTGGCCCTTCTCCCATTTTTAAATAATGGAGCTCTTTGAGAAAAGATTTTTGCTCTGTTCGTACAATGGCAAACACTCCGGGAGCTACATCTCCTATCACGTAGTCCACCACTCCTTCTCTTTCCAGTATTCCTCCCTTTTCCTTTAGACAAAATATACTAAGCAGGTCATCTACTGAACACTTTGGACCATGCATTCCTCTCACATCGGGAATAAGCCCTGTGGCATTGGCCAGAACTGTCATTTCTAGCATGGTTTTTGTCCCATCTACAAAGGAGGTGAGAACTTGTGCACTCACTCCTTTTTCCTGGGCAGCATTTCGGAGTTCATCCGGGGTAGCAGAAAGTTGAAGAGGATTATTTTTCCCTTTGCCTGCCGCAAGGACTTCAAGCCCAAGAAGCCAGGCGAAATTACAAAGCTCAAGGGTTATCCCAGGCTCATCACCTATGGAGAAGGTATACACCACTCCCGCATTATCTGCCATTTGCTTGAGAAAAAGCCCTACGGTAAGGTCAGCAAGAGCGTTGAGCATGATGAGATGTTTTTTTTGGAGGATGCACTGGAACGCGCATCTTGCAGCCACATTTGCATCTTTTACGGCAATGACTACCACCTGGACATCGGGAATCTCGGATACCATATGCACATTTTGGGTAATTATCCTTTTACCTTCATGGATCACGGATGATGCCTGATAAGCATCTTCTGTATGTTCTATATTCCCCTCACTTTTCTTTAGACCTTCAAGTGCATCCTCTATACAATTATCTGCCACCGCAATAACCCTCATCCCCTGTACACCTTCTATTTGCTGTACTAAAGTTGCTCCTTTTTGTCCGGTATCGGTCTCACCTGCCCCCACCACTGCAACACGAATGGGATTTTTATCCTTTTCAAGCTCTTGCAGTCTGGTTCTTAATCGAAGCATTAGTTATTCCTGTTTAAAATTTTGTGAACTGCTTGTACAATGTTCTCCCAAGTAAGCTCGTACTTTTTCATAAGTTGGTCTGTACTTCCTGATTCACCAAATACATCGCGTACTCCAATACGATACACTGGCGGTCGTATATTCGCACAGGATAAGGTCTCCAAAACTGCACTTCCCAATCCCCCTATGATACTATGGTCCTCGGCAGTCAAAATGACCAGTGTACTTCTGGCCGCCTGATGGATAACTTCTACATCTAAGGGTTTGATAGTATGCATATTAATAACCCCTGCCCTGATATTCTGTGAAGAAAGAATTTCAGCAGCTTTTAATGCCTGGTGAACCATTATTCCACAGGTGATAATACTCACATCAGTTCCTTCCTGGAGGACATCCGCTTTGCCAATATTGAAAGAATTTATGTGCTGAGTAACAACCGGAAGTTCTGGCCTTCCTAATCTCATATACACTGGCCCTTCATATTCGATGGCAGATCTAAGAGCTTTTTTTGTTTCAGGACCATCAGCAGGAGAAATTACTACCATGTGAGGAATCACTCTCATTAAAGCGATATCCTCTATAGATTGGTGTGAGGAACCATCCTTGCCCATGGAGACTCCACTGTGAGTGGCAACGATTTTCACGTTAAGTCGTGAATGAGCGATAGTGTTTCTCACCTGATCATATGCTCTTCCGGCAGCAAAAATCGCCAGGGTAGATACGATTGGAACAAACCCGCTGGTGGAAAGACCGGCCGCAATCCCCATCATGTTTTGTTCGGCTACTCCAGCGTTGAAAAATCTTTCTGGGAAAACTGTAGCGAATTCTATAGTTCGGGTTGATTTGGCAAGGTCTGCACTCAGAACCACCAAGTTTTTATTTTTCTTCCCAATCTCCACCAACTCCTCCCCGAAAGCATCTCTAGTGGCAATTAATTTATTCAAACTCATCAAACCTTTCCTGTAATTCTCCGATGACCTTATCAGCAAGTTCTCGTGGCAGGGTCTTTGCGTGGTAATTGTGGTTACCTTCAACTATAGAAACTCCTTTCCCCTTTACTGTTCTAGCAATGATTACCACCTGTTTTTTCCTCTGTTGGATTGACTGGTCAAGAACATCGAGAATCTCTTTTATGCTATGACCATTCACCTCATACACATCCCATCCAAAAGCCATCCACTTTGCAGTTAGAGGCTCCAACGACATGATTTCTTCTGTTGCGCCATCGTTTTGCCCATAATTTCTGTCGATTATTGCAGTTATCCCCTTTATCTGGTGATGATTTACAAACATTGCTGTTTCCCACACTTCTCCTTCATTAAGTTCTCCATCCCCTAGTAGCGTGTAGACATGGTTTTTTCTCCCGCTGATTTTGAATCCCAGAGCCATACCTACAGCAGCTGAAAACCCTTGTCCTAGGGAACCCGTTGAAATTTCTACTCCAGGTGTTTTTGTGCTATCTGGGTGTCCTTGGAGTCTGCTCTCCACAGAACGGAATGTAGGAAGTTCCTCAACGGGAAAGTATCCACTGAGAGCTAGGGTTGCATAAAGGGCAGGGGCAGCGTGACCTTTGCTCAAGATGAATCTATCTCGTTCCTCCCAAGATGGATTGTGGGGATCATGTCGCATCTGATGAAAAAATAGAGCCGCTAGAACTTCCACGCAGGAAAGAGAACCACCCAAGTGACCAGATTGAGCTATGCTGGTCATTCTGATAATTTCTTGACGGACTTTAATAGTTTTCCTCTTAAGTTCTACAATGAGTTCAGGTGAATGATTCATCCGTATAACCTCTCGTTGATATTGAACAGCTTCTGGAATGTTCTTTCTTGCTCTTGCAGCGCTCACACAAGAAAATATTTACCTTTTGCCGTGTAGGAAGAGAAGGGATCACTCCTTTATTTGTTGCGGTAAGCCCTCCCGTAGCACTTGCAAATTGAAAAATTCCTTGTATCTGCTCGTTCCCTAAATTTGTGAGAGAAAAACCTTCTTCCATTATATCCAGAAGTTTTGTAAGTATTCCTGCAGTAAAACCGTCACTATATGTTTGTAATTATCCCAGTCTACTTCGGTAGGAAAGTGCAGTTCAATTCCTCTTACGTCCTTTATGGATGCTACTTCTCCCATACAATCCCCCCACAGCAACATTATTCTTGGAACCTTTAGGGTCAAAACGATCTCTGAGATTGGTATTTCCCCAAATTCCCATGGAAATTTTCAACTTCCGTATCCTGCTCATTATTGCATCCTCGTTGTTGGGACTAAACATTCATCTTTTCAGTTCCACCAAAAATTTGTATCGATCTCCCCGGTACACTGATTATAGATACCCACGCCTTTACAGGCGTGGTGCTTTATAAATCAAGCTCCGCTTGTCCTGTATCTTCCTTTTCCTGAAGCTCGATGTATTTTCTGATTACCTATTCGTTTATTCCCACCGTGGAAACAAAATAACCCTTTCCCCATATTCCTTTGTTGTCCCAATATACCTTGTTCAAAAAACGAAATTTCTCACGTAATGACCTGCTGGTATTCTTTTTTATTGTTTCCACTACTTTGCTCACCGCATACTTTGGTGGTATTACCATATGCAAATGGATATGGTCACAATGTATACCCATCTCTATATATTCCCATTCAGGATAGAATCTCCTTACCTCTATTAGCTTTATCTTGAGATAATCTCTTACCCCCTTTACAAGTATCTTTCTTCTATAACGGGTTATCCACACAATGTGGTATTGGGTCCTATATACTGTATGTGCTGATTTCTTTAGCTTCATTCCTCCATTATACCAAAGAACGGAAGATACAGGAAATAGCTCTCATCCCCACCTTTACAGGTGGGGAGTTCCCGCTAAATTAAATCTCATGTGCACCTCCTATTCTCATATCACCTGCACATCCCGCTTACTGAGAAACTCCTTTACTTGCTCTGCGGTGGGTAGAGAGGGTATTGCTCCTTTTCCCGTAGCAGCAAGTGCGCCAGCTGCATTAGCAAATTCCACACTTTTCCTTATTTTTTCCTCGCTCAGAAAGGATATATTTTGACCTTCTTTATTTAAAAGAAGAATCTGATATATTATTGCTGCAGTAAAAGCATCTCCGCATCCTAATGTATCTGCAACCTTTACCTTGTAACCAGGTATGAAACAAAGCGTCTCCCTATTGTAGAAAAAGCTTCCTTTGTTTCCTTGAGTAATCACAACAGCCTTAGGTCCTTTTTGCAGGAGCCATCTGGCACCTTTGACCAGATCTTCTTTGCCTGTGAAAAACCGTAACTCCTCCTCGTTCATCTTTACAAGGTCTGCTCCATTTATACACTTTATCGTTTTATCTTTTGCTTCCCTTAGGCTACTCCAGAGAGAGGGACGTAGATTTGGGTCGAATGAGACAAAAACTTCATACTTGTGAGCAAGGTGAATGGCTTGAAGGACTGCCGAATAACATGGTTCACAAGTTATACTAATAGATCCGGTGTGAAGAATTTTACTTTTTACCACAAAATCTTCATTTACCTCCTCTGGTAAAAGCTTCATCTCTGCACCACGATAAAAAATAAAATCATTTTTCCC
>JACUUP010000108.1 GCA_014859225.1 Candidatus Aerophobota bacterium | reverse complement strand
TAAAAAGATTGGGTACTCCCGAAGAGATAGCAAATGTTGCTCTTTTTCTTTGCTCTAACCTTTCAACCTATATGACAGGTCAGATTCTTCTAGTTGACGGGGGAAGAACATTTTCCTCTTAAAGCTTTAAAATGGATAATAAATGGGAAAAGATTACGTATTAGGAATAGATTGCAGCACCACAGCAACGAAGGTTATCCTGTGGGATAGAAAAGGCGTACCTCTGGCAGGGGTAAGCGAGGAGAGAAGTTTTTAGCTAAGCTTCCCCTCAAGCGATTTGCTGAGACATAAGATGTTGCCTATACTGTTGCATTTTTAGCTTCCGACCTTTCTGATATGATTACCGGCACAACTGTTATGATTGATGGTGGGTACACTGCCCAGTGAAATCAAAGGCAATGTGTCTTCTACCCAAATATTCAACTAAATTTCTTGATGAAAAAACTATGAAGGAGGGTAAATTGAAAAATGTTATCTTGTTCACCATAGATACATTGAGAAAGGATGTTTTGGGCTGTTACAATCCTGATAGCAAACTAACTCCCTTCTTGAACTCTCTTCAGCATAAATGTATCAGATTTACCAACATGCAGTCTATTGGCCCATACACTCAGGCATCCTTTCCTGGTATACTTACCTCTTCCTACTACTTTGACTGGGGAAGACAGAAAAAATGCCCACCCCAGAGAAAACTAATCTCTGAGGTGCTTAAAAATAAAGGAATCACAACAGCCGCAATTCATTCAAATCCCTATGTAAGTGAATTTTTTGGCTGGAAAAGAGGCTGGGATTTCTTTTATGATTCAATGGAAGATGAGGTAACAGATGAGGTTCCCTATGTGAGAGGTGATGAGATTAACAGGAAAGTTGATGAGTGGCTATCCTCGCACATTCAAGGTGAAAATTACCATAGATTTTTCCTATGGCTGCATTACATGGATGTTCATGAACCCTATGTTCCGAAGAGAAAATACGTTGATATGATTGATTCCTCAATTGATCTTAGCTCAGAACAGATGTTTGATTTATTCAAAACAACACTGCTCAAAAGGGATGTATCGGATAGGGGAAAAGTTGAACTTCTGAAGAAACTTTACTTTGCCCATGTTCTGGAGGTGGACGGGTATGCTCAGGGGTTTTTTGAGATATTGAAAAAATATAATCTCCTGGATGAATCGGTAATTATCATAACCTCAGACCATGGAGATGAGTTTGGTGAACATGGGGGACTTTCCCATGACGGAAAATTTTACTCTGAGCTTATCAATATGCCTTTTTTAATTTACCAGTCTGCAAGGGATAAGGGTGAGGTGTGCGATACGCTTATTAGCAATATAGACATACCTCCCACTGTAGTGTATCTTTTTGGTATTGAAGCGGTGGATGATTTTAAAGGGCACTCTGTTTTACCTGTTACCCATTATCCTGAGAAGGGGTGCTTTGGTGAGGCTGTGGATAAAAGAAGTGCGCACGAGAAAGAGACTGATAAACCCACTTACTACTACCATGATGGAAAGTTTAAGATAATTTACAGAGAGGGTATGGATAGCTGGGAGATGTATGATGTTGAAAAAGATCCTGCAGAGAAAAATAATATAGTTGATAGCTCATCTTTAGCAGAAAAAATGAAAGAGGCTTTGCGACCAAGAATTAGAAGGTGGGTAAACTGATACATAGGGGATAAAAATAAATATTTACAGGAGGCAAAAGTGAAGGAGTATACGGTCACTGAAGCAAGGGCAAAGGAAATAAAAGAAAGGATAGAAAAGTCCAAACAAATCATGCGTGAGACATTTGAGAAGTTTTCTCCCTGTGAGTGTGCTGTTACATGGACAGGAGGGAAAGATTCTACCACAAATCTTTGGATAATTCGCCAGGTATGCGTGGAGGATAATCTTGCTCTTCCACACGTTATAACAATTGATGAAGGTGATGCATTTACGGAAATCGTAGATGTTCTCATAAATGTTTCAAAAAAATGGGGCATAGACTTAAAGTGGCTCTGCAACTTTGATGTACTAAGAGCTTGCCTTAGCAAGTTAGGCTACAAGGTTCAGGTGAGGGATTTAAATGAGCGCAACAGGTCTGAGCTAAAGAGAATTGGGTTTGCGGAGGATTCATTTACATTTGAGGCAGAGTCTTTTGCCGGCAACCACCTCATGAAAACTGTTCCGCTGAACATGTTCATTGAGAAAAATAACATAAAGGCTCTTTTTATGGCTGTTAGATGGGATGAGCATCCGGCGAGAAAAGATGATAAATACTTTGAAGAAAAAGAAAGCGGCAAGCTCCAGCCTCCACATACAAGAGTTTCTCCCATCCTGCATTTTACAGAAAGGGATATATGGGATAATACACACCTGCATAAGCTTCCCTATTGTCCACTTTACGAGCTAGGTTATCGCTCTTTGGGTGTAAGAAGCACAACTAATCCAATGGAGATTGGTGTTCCTGCCTGGGAGCAAGACCTTGAAAATACTGTGGAGCGAGCTGGAAGAAGACAGGATAAAGAAAAAGCTATGGACAGATTGCGCAAATTAGGTTATATGTAAAGAATAGTTAATACAATGGGAAGGTTTTATCCTCCCCATTGCAGAGGATACATTGCGGAGGGAAATTTCAAATGAGAATAGTTATGTTAGGTCCTCCTGGAGCAGGCAAAGGAACTCAGGCTAAGAGAGTTTCTGTAAAGCTTAATTTGCCTCACCTCTCAACAGGTGAGCTTTTAAGAGAAGCTGTTTCTAATAATACTTCTCTGGGCAGGAAGGCTAAATCGTATATGTCCAGAGGGGAGCTTGTTCCGGATTCAATTATTCTTAATATGGTGGAAAAAGAGATAGATAAATATGAAGAAAAAGGTGGATTTATTTTAGATGGTTTCCCCAGAAATGTAGCTCAGGCTAAGAAGTTAGATGGGTATTTAGAAAAAAAGAGTGAAGCTCTTGAAATGGTTATCAACATAGATGTGGACGAGGAGACTGCGGTAAAAAGACTTACAGGAAGATTGGTGTGTCCTAACTGTGGGAAGCTTTACCATGCAACAAATGCCCCTTCTGATGGGGCGTGCAAGGGTTGTGGAACTGAGTTAAGAAAAAGAGAGGATGATAACGAAAAGACCATAAGAAACAGGTTGGAGGTTTACTTTGATGAGACTCATCCTTTGATTGAGTATTACCGGGAAAAAGGAATTTTAAGAAATATTTCAGGGAAAGGTTCACCGGATGAGATTTTTCAAAAAATTTTGATTTTGATTGCTCAAATCAAAGTTAAAAAAAGCTAAGCAGCAAAGACATCTTTTGCTGGATAAGGACATTTAATAGGAGTAAAAATGGCTAAGAAATATCCAATTAACATATGGATCAATGATGAAAGGTATAAAAAATTGCAGGAGGCACATCTTGCTGATATGACCGAGGATGTATTAGCCGGTATGAAGGTTTTTAAACTTCAATGTAGCGAGGGACAAAAAGATGAAATCTTAAAGCTTTATCCCATGGCTAAGTTTGATTCTGCTACAACCAAAAGCATTGAACTTCTTCCACCTGAGGTAAAAAACAAATTATTTGACTTAGTCATTGAAAAGAAAAGTCTGGATATAATAGATGATTTTTTCAAGGATGCGAAAAAATAGCATGAAATTACCTGCCTGTATTTTTTGCCAGATAATAAAAGGAACATCCTCTGCGAGGATAGTTTACGAGAACGATGAGGTTATTGCTTTTGAGGATGTCAATCCTCAAGCTCCTGTTCACATTCTTCTGGTGCCCAGGAAGCATATCTCCAGCATAACGGAACTTTCCGGAGAAGATGTAAAGTTAGTGGGAAATATTTATTTAGTGGCGAAAAAAATTGCCAGGGATAAAAATATTGAAAATGGTTTCAGGATTGTAGTAAACTCTGGAGCTAAAGCGGGACAATCAATATACCATCTTCATTTTCACCTTCTGGGTGGAAGAAAATTTCACTGGCCTCCAGGATAAAGAGAGAAGTGAGCTATGGATTCAATGATTGTTTTACACTGGATTATCATTCTTTTTCTATTTACTTTTGCCATAGGGATAGTATCTCCTTTAAGTGGAGTAGGCGGGGGAGTACTTTTTGTACCCCTTGCAACTGCTTTTTTCCCATTCAGTGTTGATTTCATAAGGGGGGTGGGGCTCATTATGGCACTGACAAGCGCTTTATCTTCCGCACCGCATCTAACGGAAAAGGGGCTCGCTAATCTAAAAATAATGTTTCCTCTAATAGTTGTATCTATTGTAACTTCTATAGCTGGTGGCATCGTGGGATTGTGGCTCACCAATGCTTTTCCTCTGGGTGAGTATTATGTAATTATTGGTCTGGGAATTTTACTTTTTTTTATTTTTAGCGTGATGATTACTTCCAAAAAAGTTGAATTTCCTGAGGTAAAAAAAGTTGATTCTCTCTCAAAAAAACTTGGTCTTACTGGGTCATGGTATGAACCTTCCCTTAAAAAAAGTGTTACGTATGAAACTACAAACCTTCCCTTAGGTCTTTTCTCTTTTGCAGCAGTAGGATTTATAGCGGGAATGTTTGGTTTAGGTGCTGGCTGGGCGAGTGTACCTGTCTTGAATTTAATCATGGGCGTTCCCATAAAGGTATCTGTGGGAACCAGCATGGCTATCATTTCTGTCAATGGTGTAGCGGCTTCCTGGGTTTATCTGGCGAGGGGAGCGATTTTGCCCCTCATCTGCATTCCTTCGGTGGCAGGTATAACCATAGGGGCAAGAATAGGAGCAAAACTCTCGGTAAAGGCAAAACCTGCTTTTGTCAAATATTTAGTGATGGGAATTATGGTTTTTGCCGCCATTCTCAATATCCTTAAAGGCCTCAAGGGCCTTGGTATTATGTAAGTTGAAAGGTAATCTATATGTCTAAAAGAGAAAAAGAATCGGTTGATGA
>JACUUP010000107.1 GCA_014859225.1 Candidatus Aerophobota bacterium | reverse complement strand
TTTTGTTTGACATAAAGCTTTTATAAAATACAATAATATGGAAGTAGGGTAGTGTAATTTAGCAGTGACCAAGAATCAAGAAGGGGGGGATTTAGTGCTTAAATATACCTTTATACATATCCCCGGAGTGGGAGAGAAAACTGAAAGATGGCTCTGGCAAAATAACATCCTTTGCTGGGAAGATTATCTTAAAAATTCCTACCAGGTAAGGCTTCCAGGAAGAATGCGCGTAACATTATCTCTTTTTATAAGTTTCTCATCAGATGCACTGCTCAGGGGGGATATTCACTTTTTTAAAAAATTTTTACCTGAAAGAGAGCTCTGGCGAGTTTACCCTGAATTTAGAAAGAAAACAGCATTCCTGGACATAGAGACTACCGGACTGGGAGGAGGAGGTGACTATGTGACGGTGGTAGGTCTTTTTGATGGCGAAAGAGTTCAGTTTTTTATTCAGGGTAAAAATATGCAGGATTTTGCAAAAGCTATAAAAAAGTTCTCTGTTATAGTTACTTATAATGGTAAGCAGTTTGATCTTCCCTTCCTGAAAACAGCTTTCAGGGATTTGAATTTTCCTCAGGCTCACATTGACCTGCGCTACTTACTCAGAAAACTTGGCTACTTTGGAGGTTTGAAAGCAATTGAAAGAAGCCTTGGAATAAAAAGGCACAAAGAGGTAAAAAATCTTACCGGTTATGATGCAGTACTTCTCTGGAATAGATACCTTGATGGAGAGCTGGAAGCTCTTGAACTTTTGCTTGATTACAATCGGGAAGATGTGGTTAATCTCAAATATTTAATGGAGTTTACCTACCAGAGGATGATTCACTCTCTACCTTTTTTCTCGCTAAAATTAAAAGAAAAGTCTCATACAGATTTAATTTTAAATCCAGGAGGAAATTTTGAATAGCAAAGAATATCAAATAGCAGTAATTCCAGGAGATGGCGTAGGACCGGAGGTAACGAACGAAGCAATCAAAGTATTAAAGGCAGCAGCAAGTAAGGTGGGATTTACATTCAGGCTTATACATTACGATTTTAGCGGGGAAAGATACCTGAGAACAAAAGAGACGCTTCCTGACTCTGTCTTTGAGGAGTTAAAAAGGATGGATGCTATTTTTCTTGGTGCGGTAGGTGACCCACGCGTTGAGCCGGGAATTCTGGAAAAAGGTATTTTGCTTAAGTTAAGGTTTGGCCTTGACCAATATATAAATTTGCGGCCGGTTAAGCTCTATCCCGGGGTATGGACACCCCTTAAAGATAAAGGTCCGGAGGATATAGATTTTGTTGTAGTGAGAGAAAATACAGAAGGTCTTTACTTAGGAATTGGAGGATTTGTCAAAAAAGATACACCTGATGAGATTGCTATTCAGGAGATGGTAAATACAAGAAAGGGTGTGGAAAGGTGTGTAAGATACGCATTTGAATATGCCAAAAAAAGAAATAAAAACAAAAAAGTAACCTTATGTGATAAGGCAAATGTTTTAACCTACGCACATGATTTGTGGCGAAGAGTCTTTAGAAGGGTGGGGGAGGAGTATCCTGAGATGGAAAAAGACTATGCTTTTGTAGATGCTGTCTGCATGTGGATGGTGAAAAATCCAGAGTGGTTTGATGTCATTGTTACCTGCAATATGTTTGGAGATATAATTACTGACCTTGGAGCAATGATTCAGGGAGGAATGGGAATAGCAGCAGGAGCAAATATTAATCCTGAAGGGGTATCCATGTTTGAACCTATTCATGGCTCTGCTCCTAAATATGCAGGAAAAAATGTTATAAATCCCATGGCTGCTATCTGCGCCATGCAAATGCTGCTTGATGTGGTTGGGGAAAAAGAAGCGGCTAAAATTACTGAGCAGGCAATTACTACGATTCTTGCCTCAGGAAAAATGAAGGACCTCTCTACAAAAAGTGGACTTAAAACAGATGAGATAGGGGATATGGTGGCAGACTACATTTTTAAAATGAGCTAAACCCGAGTAGCCGCAGGCTTTAACCTGCGCATAAATTTACGCACCCTAAAGGATGCGGCTACATTTTATTAGGATTTGCACCAGGAAGGGTGCGGCTGCCGTAGGACAGGTATCTTGCCTGTCACTGTAAATACAAGGCGAAGGGTAGCCCTTGAAAATTTTTCAGGAAACCTGGAAAAAATTACTCTTGACAGAAAGAAAGTTTAATGGTAAAATACAATAAATATGAAACTCTGTTTCATGATACGAAACATATTAGCATCAGGAGCTAACAAATGAGCAAACTGAACATCAGGCCAAAAGAGAAATGCAAATACTCATTGGTTGCCCTGGGAGAGGTGATGATAAGGCTCAACCCGGGTGATGGGAAAGTTAGAACTGCAAGGTATTTTAGTGTCTCAGAGGGGGGTGGAGAGTACAATGTCGCAAGAGCCTTAAAGAAAGTATTCGGGCTGGATACTGCCATTGTAACGGCTCTTCCCGACTGTGAGGTTGGACATCTTTGTGAGGATTTAATGATGCAGGGAGGAGTTGATTTAAGTCATCTGGTATGGCTTCCCTTTGATGGTGTGGGAAGGGAAACTCGCACCGGACTAAACTGGACAGAGAAAGGCTACGGTGTAAGAGCTGCTAAAACAGAGTACGATAGGGGCCACAACGCATCATCCAGGCTGAAAAAAGGGGATGTTAACTGGGATAAAATATTTAAAGAAGAAGGTGCTCAGTGGTTTCATACAGGCGGCATCTATGCAGCCTTATCAGAGACAACGCCTGAGGTAATTATTGAAGCTATACAGGCGGCAAAGGAGGCAGGAACCATAATTTCCTACGACCTTAACTACAGGGCATCCTTGTGGAAGGCGATAGGTGGCAAAGAAAAAGCACAGAAGGTCAACAGAGAAATTGCCCCTCTTGTTGATGTAATGATGGGAAATGAGGAGGATTTCTCAGCTGCCCTTGGACTTGAAGTAAAAGGGGTTGATATTAGCAAAAAAATGGATATTGAAGAGACCGAGGGTTTCAGGTTAATGGCAAAGCAGGCAACAGAGGAATATCCTAATTTCAAAGCTGTTTTAACTTCCCTGAGAAATGCAAAAACTGCACTCATAAATGACTGGGGAGGTATCTTCTACATGGATGGAGAATTTTATCAGGCAACCCCCAGAAAAGACCTGGAGGTTTACGACCGTGTAGGCATGGGCGATAGTTTTGCCTCAGGATTTATCTATGCCATGCTAACCGGCAAAGAGCCTCAGGATGCCATAGAATTTGCTGCAGCTCATGGTGCCCTCGCCGGAACAACACCCGGGGATACCAGTATGGCTACCTTAAATGAAGTAATTAATGAAATAGGCCGTGCTAAAAAGGGAGGTGTAGCCCGAGCCGCCCGGTGAAATTACCTATTTTTTAAATATTGTCAAAAAGAAGGATTGTAATCAGATAAAAAGCTGGAGGTTAAGGCCGAGGGGGGAGGTGAAAAGTAGGCAGGTCTGCCAGCTTGGGAGAAAGGAGGTTTCCAGAAAGTGTTGAAAGATTATTTTCTTCTCTGGAAGCTTTCCATAAAAGTTTGAACCATGTCAAAGAGGTAAACCAATGCTTGGCAAAAAAACAAAAAACAGGATAGCAACAATCTCAATATTGTTGCTGGTGGTCATTAGCTGGTTTGCTCTACCTGCTCTTGCGGTTATAGTAAATATTCCTGAAGATTTCAAGTTTGGGACCTATACCCAAAAACCCTGGGCTGGCAAGACTATCCATGTTGCTATGGTTGCGGAGCCTCGGGCTGATGCAATCAAAGAGTTGACTGGGGAATTTGAGAGGTTAACCGGAATAAAGGTTGTTTTTGACATTCTTGCCTATCCAACTCTACAGGAAAAGCAAATGGTGGCTCTTACTATGGGAACAGGGGCCTATGATATTGTTCATGTTGACTGCGTATGGGTTGGTCAATATGCAGGTGAGGGATGGACAATCCCAGTGGAAGAATTTATTCTCCGGACCGATCGCAATACCCTGGCTTTGGACGACTTTATACCCGCGGTAGTATCAGAACAGGGAATGTGGGAAGATAGAATCTATGGATTACCTTGTATTCAAGCAGTCTTTGGACTCCACTATCGCAAAGATATCTTCGCTAAATATGGCATAAAGATTCCACAGACGTGGGAGGAACTGAGGGAAACTGCGAAGAACCTTAATTTAAAAGAACCAGGAATTTATGGTATTACATTCATGGGTAGAAGAGGTGTTCAGCTTCAGTGTACCTATGATAACATGCTTTGGTCTTTTGGTGGAGAATGGTATGATGAGAATTATCGCCCCACTATAAATAGTCCCGCTGCGGTGGATGCATTAGAATATTTCAAGACTCTTATTCCCTTTGCACCACCCGGAGTGCTCACTTATGATTGGGATGAAACCGCTCGTTTCTTTGCTGACGGGAAGGCAGCAATGAATCTTCAATGGCAAAATGCCGCGCCTACTTTCTACGATCCTTCGAAATCTGCAATCGTGGGTAAACACGATTTTACCTTGATTCCTGGAAAACGCCAGCCTGACGGGACTATAAAGAGAACCCCCACCTTTGGAGGGTGGAGTCTCCAGATGCCCATAGATTCCGGAAATAGGGAAGCTGCGTGGGAATTTATGGTCTGGGCTTCTTCGCCGAAGCTGGATCCACGATTAGCCCATAGCCAACCCGGTTCGCGCTATAGCGGTCTGATGGACCCTGAGTTGCAGAAAAAGTACATTGAATATGCCGGGATGTTAGCCTCCCTTCCTATAGCGAAAGGTCGTCCCCGGATTGCTGCTTACTCGGAACTTGCCGATGCTTTAGAGGTAGGTCTATCTGAGGCAATGACTGGAGCCAAAACTGCTAAGAGAGCTCTGGATGATGCAAACGTTAAGTTTGAGATGATCTTGAAACGGTGGGGATATTTGAAGTAATGTAAAATCAGG
>JACUUP010000106.1 GCA_014859225.1 Candidatus Aerophobota bacterium | reverse complement strand
TTCGGGAAAGTTTACATAGTAAAACACTTATGTATAATGACAATAAAGAAGTTCTATGTTCAACGTTCAAATGCAAATGCAAGTTCAAGTGCAAATTCTAAGTTATAAATAATAAAAGTGGGGGATGATGCGAAGGATAGTAGCTTTTATGGTAGCACTTGTTGTCTTCTGGGGTTTTTTTTCTCCGGCTTATCCTGCTACTTTTCCCCGCCATAAAAATCCTGCCGAGATTCAAGAAGAAAAAATGTTTCCCTTAGAACTAATATTCCTCTACGGGGAGGTTGTGAAGTTGCAGGTTGAAGGAAGGTGGGATGAGGCATCAGTTGAACTCAAGAGAACATTTCTTAGCTATATTCCTGATGAGCTTCGCTACATCTTTGCCCGATTGAACCAGCTTATAGAAAATGTAGCAGATAAGCTAAAAGAGGTTGATGGTGAGATATCCTCTGCAGAGGCTTTATTGCGCTATGGAGATACTGAGGAGGCAGGAAAAATCGTAGAGGATAGCTGGATGACTCTTTTGAAGGCAGAGCGAGAGGTTGGCATGCTACATACCTCGGTGGATGAGCTTGGAGGAAGAATCGGTGTGGGGGTAGCTGAGAGGTTGAGGGATGAGATTGCTCCTTTGGGGGTGCTGGTGGATGAGTACAAGAAAAGGATAGGAAAGCTTTATGCTGGTGTGCAGGAAGGGAAAAAAGGTGAGTTTAGCTTTTTGGAGATTGCGGTGCAGAAGAGAAAAGTTTTTGTAGGAGGCTCATTTGAAGTTTTTGGAACTCTGAGAGGAGAAGATGGGAGGGGTTTAGATGATAGGAGTATAGATATTTTTCTGGAGAATGAGAAAATATCTGAAGCACTTACCGAGAGGGATGGTGAATTTACAGTGAATGTAGATTTTCCCTTTTTGTATAAGAAAACTGCCACAGTGTTTGCCTCTTTTAGCCCAAAAGGGGAGGATGAGGATAGGCTGTATCCGTCTATATCTAATAAGGTAGTTCTTGAGCCATATTTTTACACACCGGTGATTGAAGCAGACTATGAGCAGCCGGTGTATCCTGTTTTGCCCTTTACACTGCAGGGTAAAATCAGGGTAGAGGATGCAGGTTTAGCAGGCTATCCGGTCAGATTGCAGGTGGGTCAACAGGCATTTTCTACACATACAGATGAGGAAGGTAAGTTCAAGATGAAGCTATCCTTTCCTTCCGGGGAAGGCAAAAGCTTTCCCCTGATTATTTCCACGCCTGCTGAGGGGATGATTGCACCTGCAAGGCTTAGGCTGAATATTCCCCTATCCTATAAAATGCCCAAAATGGTTGTTGATATGCCCTGGGTTGTCGTTGCTCCTTTTGCCTTAGAGGTTAGAGGGAAAGTGTTCCTTGAAGATGATTTTATGGAAGGTGCAAGAATACGGGTAACAGGAGAAAAAAAGGAGATAGAAGCTTTTCTGGAAAAAGATACATTTCGGGTGAGCTTGAGCGTTCCTCTTTTTAGATTTTCGGGATGGGAGAAAATAAAGGTTTTATTAAGTCCCCGGGAGGGGTGGATAGCTTCGGTGAGTATGGAAAAAAAAGTTCTGGTGGTTAATCCAGTGATGTTTTTCCCCTTTGCTGTGCTTTTATTTGTTTTTGTGAGGGTAAGCCGAAAGAAAGAGGAAAAAATTGGGGAAGCTGAAAAAATGCAAAAAAAAGAAAGGATAAAGCCTGCAGAAAAAGTGGAGGAAAAAAAAGAAATGCACGGGCTGGTTAGAATATACCATGAGGCAGTTGAGGTGGTAGCAAATCTTTGCGGGGTAAGGCAGATGCCCGGGCATACTATCAGAGAGTACGTTCGTTTGGTAAAAATGAAGTTAGGTGATAAGGGAAAAGACTTTGAGTTTGTATCATTTATAACCGAGAAATTTTTGTATGCGAAGGGGTGGGTGAGCGAAAAAGAGGAAAAAAAAGCAAAAGATGCACTTGCGAGATTAAAAAAATGAAAAAAGCGCTTATTTCAGGATGTCTGGTGGGGGTGGTGGCAGTTATTTTTCTCATGCGCTTTTACCCACCTACAGATGATTTTAACCTGGAAAATCCCTTCTGGAATGGATTAAAAAACTTTCAGGAGGTAACCGAGGCAACCTCGGTAAACCTTGCATCTGAAGTTCGCGTTACTTTTTTTCCTGCTGAGAGCATCCTTTTTATCATCGGTCCATCGGGACCATTTGGGAATGAAGAGGTAGCGCTTGTGAAAAGCTACCTTGAGGCGGGGGGAGGACTTGTTCTGGCTGATGATTTTGGTTCGGGGAACTTCCTTCTGGAAGGATTAGGACTTCGGTCTCGTTTTTCAGGCAAGCTGGTTGTGGATGCTCTTTTTCGGGGGAAAGCATCCTGTCTGCCAAAGACAGTAGATATATCTCATTTTTTAGCTAATATTTCAGCACTTTTGCTGAACTACCCTACTTTTCTTGAGATTGCACCTGGTGAGGCAAGCGTTCTTGCTACATCAAGTGCCTTTAGCTATGTTGAGGAGCTTGCAAACGGGAACATGGAGAAAAGACCCGGTCCTTTTCCCATGATAGCCGAAATATCGTATGGGAAAGGAAAAATTTACCTGGTAGCAGATGCCAGTATCTTCATTAACTGTATGCTGGATGAGGAAGATAACAGAAAGCTGGCAGCAAGCTTTGTTGAAGGGAAACAGGTATTCATTGATACCTCCACGTATCCTTATAGCAGATTGGGGAGGCTGAAAGCTTGGCAGATGGAAATCTACCATGTGGCATCACGCTTTGAGGTTCGCTACTCTATTTTTCTTGCTCTGGTGTTATTTATTGTCGGGATGAGGTTTAAGAGGAAAAAAATAAAAGATAAAGAAAATATTAGAGATATTTTAGAAAGACATCCTGACTGGAATAAAACTACTTTGCTTAAAATAAAAAAGGAGCGAAAAGATGAGTGAGGATATAAAGCACAGGCATCCTGAAGTTCTGCAGAAGATTTTCAGTGAAGTATCAGCAAAGGTTGTGGGAAAAAGAAGGGTACTAGAGGCTGTTTTTATGGCTCTATTATCCGAAGGGCACATCCTGCTTGAGGGAATCCCGGGAATAGGAAAAACTTTTATTGCCAGCTGTTTTACTAAGGCTATAGGAGGGGTATTTCACCGGCTTCAGATGACACCTGACCTTCTGCCTGCAGATATTGTGGGAACATCTGTTTTTAATCCGAAAGATACCACCTTTCACATGCGAAAAGGTCCTGTATTTACCAATGTGCTTTTTTGCGATGAGCTCAACCGGGCAACTCCCAAGTGTCAGGCTGCACTTTTAGAAGCCATGCAGGAAAGACAGGTATCAATTGAGGGAGAAACCTTTCCTCTTCCTCATCCTTTCATGGTAATTGCCACACAGGTTCCTTTTGGAGGTGCAGGAACCTATCCTTTAACCGAGGTACAAATAGATCGCTTTTCCTACAGGGTAAAGGTAGATTATCCTTCTTTTTCCGAGGAGATGGAAATTATCTTGCGCATTGATGAGCTGGAGATGCCAGAAGTTGCGGTGCAGGTAAGGCTGGAGGAGCTTTTAGGAGAGATTGATAAGGTGAAAAAAGTGCATGTTTCAAAGCGGGTGAGCGAGTATATTGTAAGTTTGGTTGATGCTATAAGAAAAAAAGATTTTGTGAGGATGGGGCCATCTCCCCGGGCATCTATCTGGTTTTTTAAGGGAGCACGGGCAAGAGCGTATCTTCAGGGAAGAGACTATGTTTTGCCGGATGATGTGAAGGTGATAGCACCTTTTGTTTTATCCCATAGAACTATTCTCACGCCAGAGGCTGAAGTGGAGGAGGTTAGCGAGAATAGCCTTATTGATGAGGTGCTGGCAGAAACAGTGGTGCAGAAGGAGTGAGGCGAGGGGGGTGAAGTGATAATTTTTAGTGAGAGAGGAAAAAAAGTTTTTTTGCTATTGCTGGGCTGCGCTTTTCTTGCGGGGTTGTTTCAAGATGTTTTTCTTTTGAGCTTAGCTTTGGTGATTGCAGGATTTATTTTGTATGATTATAAAAGGGGCAAGGATGCTGCAAAAAAACTCAATGAACTTGTTAGATTCAATTCAAAGAATATAAAAGAAGTTCTGGTTGCCGGCAAAAAAAAGAAAATTGAGGTATCCTGTGAAGTTGATACCAACCTTTTGGTAAATCTATCCTCTCCTTTGAAACAAGTGAAGCTCAAGCCAACCCGATTAAGAAAAGGTAAACAAAGTCTTGAGGTTTTGCTCGCATCAGATGTTTGTGGAAGCTATACGCAAGATAAAATAAAAGCAGAAGTTTTAGGTTGGCGAAAATTAACAAGAAAAGAGGAGGATATTTTTTTTCATGTAGAGCTTAAAGTCTTCCCCCGGGTTATGGTAGCTTTAGTTCAGGCAGCACTTTATCTTTTACAAGGAGGAAGAGGCGGGGCAGGGGAGGTTGCTGTAGCCTTCAAGGGAGCAGGGACAGAGTATGCGGATACAAGAGAATATGTGCCAGGAGATAGTTTGCATCATATTGACTGGAAGGCAACAGCAAGGCAGGGGAAGCTCATGGTAAAAGAATTTTTTCTTGAGGCAGGTCAGGGGGCACATATAATCTATGATACAAGGGCAACAGGGCCTTTATCTCAGGATAAGCTTGCCACTCGTTTTTTAAATATGTGTCTTGGAGTGGTGCAAGAGGGCTATCCGGTGGGGGTGAGCGTGCATGATGGAGAAAAGATACTCCTTCACGTACAGGATAGAGCGGGGCGTGAGGTTTTAAAGATGGCTATGGGATATCTGCTTCATGGCAGGGAAGTTTTTCTTGAAGATATGGATAGCCTGATTGACCCTTTGACATCTATGAGGATAAGAAGATTTTTAAATAAGGTGAAAGAGGAGGCGGTGCAAAAGTTTCTGGAGTTTGAAGCTAAAGTTATTCAGGAAAAATTAGGAAAGCCTT
>JACUUP010000105.1 GCA_014859225.1 Candidatus Aerophobota bacterium | reverse complement strand
GTTGCTCCAAAAAGAACCGTAAGTTCCTCGGGAGCTTTTCCAGCATATTCAATGGCGATATTTTTGCCTTGAATTTTCAGGAGATGCTTGTAAACTTCACTTTTGTGTGGAGAATGAAAAATTACTCTTCCCCGTTTTACTGCAAGCTCTTCATCTAACTCTTCGTATTCTATTAATAACCATTCTCCTTTCAATCCCTCACTTATCTCCTTGAGGTTCATCATTTTTTCCATATTACATTCTCCTGATGGTGTTTTTTAAATTATTATCTAAATATAGTCCATTTGTTTACTTAAGTCAATTGTTTGAAGTTTTTCTACCCTCCTTTCTCCTCTTGAAGGGCCTGGGGCAAGTCCCAGTGATAAAGAGTAACAAAGGGCTCAATATCTGCTTCAAGAAGCTCATCCACCAAACGGTCATAAAAATCAAGGCCGGCATAATTAACCTTCCCTTTTCCCTTTTATGCTTTAAGCAAACTGAATGAAATTGCACAATAATCTACGAGCTACTGCTGTATGTAAGGCGCTATTTGAATCAGTCAGTGCATCATAGAGACCTGCAATGCTACTTAATATAATTTTGCCTTTTCCCCAGGAGATTACAGTTACAGCTGCTCCAATTCTTCGCTCATGACCGCGAGAATAACCTACCACGTATTCCACATTATCACCCTCAAGAAGCATTCCATCTGCACCGTATATATCAGTATCTTCAAACCAATTACCCAGACCACGCACATCAGCCTGGTATTCCCAGTTAAAACAGGTATTTACAGGCAAGGATTCAAAAAGTGGATGTTCTTTCACAAAATACCAGCTTCCCATCCAGGAAGCACGAGCAGGCCCTACCATCCCTTCAAATTCTACTACTTTTTCCCTGACTAAAGCACTGGCCCAGGCTCTGGCTATTTGTCTGTCATTTGCTGCAAGGATTAAGGTTGTGCCATCTTCTCTAACGCAGTCAAGAAGCTCTTTTTCTAATTTAATACCTCCTGGACTTCTGTCGCCCACCAGGATGTAATCCAGTGCTTTGAGTTTAGGTGAATAATTCGGCAGATTTAGGTTCTTTTTTTCACCCAGGAATTTGCCAATAAAGTCTCTTGATTCCAGGATGGCACCGTTTTCTGGCAGGTGAGATGACTGCCAATCAACAACAAAGATTTTTTCTTTACCTGTTACCTTTTCTTGACCATTTACTTTCAAACAGGCCTCCAAGATGTAATAACCTGGTAAGTTGTAATAATTGGTAACTATATCTTTTTCAAGCAGTTCTGCGTAAGTGTCACCACCTTCTACTTTTACTTTCCAATCCGTTTCATACAGAACTTTTCCATCAGGACCAATTACTTTGAACTCCAGGCTGCAAGGACCATTTAGCCCGACTTCATTTATAATATAGATGTCAGTTGTTAGAGACCCGCCTTTCTCAAGAACAAGGCTGCGGGATTTGATAGCCAGATGTAAAGGACGAGTATAAAAGCTTATAAGATGTGGGTCTCCTTTGAAATTACGAAAAACATCTACCAGTCCTGCGTGATTCTCAATGGTTGTGCTCTCCCATCCACTGATAGCCATACCATCATTCAGGTTACAGATTCTAATGTTCTCTATGAGCCTTCCCCAGAAATAATAAGACTTATTTCCAATACTGGTGGTTAAATCACCCACTGCAGGAAAAGCTTTTCTAAATTTTTTCTCATCCAGGAATTTATCATAAGTCTGGTAGCATTCCATATGGTCAAGCCTGTTATAGCCAACGGTTTCTGGATTTTCCTGATAAAACTTATGAATAGCTCCAAGATTATCCGGTGTACCAACTCCCAATACTTCTCCCCAGAAAACTATCTCACCTTTATTATCCGTGCGATGAGAGAAATCATCAGGACTTTTATAAAGATGGTCCCGATAGATACCAGTCCCACCTACAGTGTGCTGGTCATACCAGCCACACCAGCCTGTACCATCATCGTGATAATAAGTATCATCATAAGGAAGATAGAAAGCCTGTCCTTTAGCATACTCGGGGCCGAGTTTTTTAGGAGCAGTTTCTGACCAGGCAGATTTAAGTATCACTATTCTTGTGGGGTCCAGTTGATGGACAAAATTCATAATCTCCCTGACGTAAGGATTATCCGCAGGAACATTTACCTGCTCATTTTGAATACAATAAATTATTAAGGAAGGGTGGCTGCGGTCTCTCAAGACCATTCTGCGGATTTTTTCTTTCTCGTATTTGCGTGCAAATTTGCTCTTACTCCAGGAAAAACAGCCAGCACCCGGTTCCTCATAGCGTAAAAGTCCCATCCCGTCGTGCTTTTTGAAAACTTTTGACCTGCCAATATTTCGGTGGAAGTTCAGCATGTTTAGCCCCAGAGCTTTGGCAGCTCTTACTTCTTTTTCGGCAAATTCCTCGGTTGGAAATAGACCATTAAGGGGCCAAAAACCCCAGCTGATAGCCGAACGTAAAACAATCCTTTTCCCATTCAGATAAAATTTTGCATTTTCTCCAATTCCTCGCACCTCAAACCAGCGAAAGCCAAAAATTTGCTCTTTTTCATCTTTAGCCTGACCATTTTCTACCTCCACCCTAACCCTTATAGTGTAAAGATTGGGATTTTCTAACTCCCATAATGCAGCAGAGGGCACACTGGCAGGATAAGCCAGATGTATTTTTCCTGGCTTGATGTTTACCCCATTTGCAACATGTTTCCATTCAATATTTTCAGGATGATTGCCTGGAAAAACCTCAACTGTTAAATTACCCCTGACTTCTTCCTTCAATGTGTTACAAATGGTGATTTCAAAAGTAACATCTTTAATCTGCGGCTTGTTTTTAACAAATATATCTTCTATCCAGACAGCATCAGTAGCTGTTAGCTGAACTCCGGCATCCAAACCACCAAAACCATGGCTTAAAGGCAACTCATAATTTCCCCAGAAAAAAGATGGTACCCCGATATCAGGTAAACTGAAGTCCGGCCAATCAAGTCTACCTCCCGGATTGGTTATACGAACCGCAAGAAAGTTTTCCTCACCATATCGTGCCACGCTGGTTATGTCCACTTCAAAAGGAGTCTCAGCAATAATATCATACCCTACAAGCTGCTCATTTAAGTAAATTTCCATGCGCAACCTTGCCCCGGAAAATTTTATCCTTAATTTCTTGCCTTCCCACTCTTTCGGAATATAAAACTTGTGCCACCACCAGGAAACTCCTTGATAGATACCATTTTTTACTTCAGAATCATTATGGGCAAAGAAATACTCTGTCTGGTCGTAGCTGCGGTGAGAATATTTCCCCCAGAAGTGCTCCTCCACTGTACTGGGAAGACTCACCTCTTTAATTTCCTCCTCAATTCCCTTTTTACTATACATCTTTTTCCACCCGATAGTGGGAGGATTAACCGGTAGAGATTTGAGGTCAAATTCTCCGGGAAGATAAAGTGGGTCATCTTTCCAGAGAGCCTTTTTATCACACCACAGGTTCCACCGCTTATCACATAGGTCAATAATACCTTTACGGTGCTTTATTTCATTAATTTCGGCTTGCATCAACTTTCCTCCTTTGATATTTTGCTTGAGTAAAGGAAGCACTTCAGAAACACACCCTCTACCTGGAGGTCGGGTGGGACCTCACGCTTGCACTTGTCCATGGCGTGGGGACATCTCCCGGCGAACTTGCACCCCGCTCGCAGGTATTCCTCCTGTTCCAGCTCTGCTATTCCCGTCTTTCTCTGCCAGCGCCGTTTAGGGTTGGCTTCGGGGATGGATTCTCGGAGAAGCTCCGTGTAGGGATGTCTCGGCCTCATGAGAATCTCCTCCGCCTTTCCCATCTCCACGATGTTTCCTCTGAACATGATGGCAATTCGGTCACACACGTAATAGGCGGTAGCCAGATCGTGGGTGATGTAGATGACACTCATCCTTCGCTCCTCTTTGAGCTTTCGGAACAGATTCACAATAGACATCCGGATTGAGGCGTCTACCATAGACACAGGCTCATCGGCGATGAGAAGGGAGGGGTTAGTGAGGAGAGCCCGGGCGATAGAGATGCGCTGCAGCTGTCCTCCGGAGAACTCACTGGGATATCGCCCGGCGACCTCCGGATAAGAAAGCCCCACTGTTCTGAGAGCTTCATCCATCCGTCCCCGTGCCTCTTCCTGCCCCCGGGTGAGGCGGAAATTGTGCAGGGTCTCGAAGAAGTATTGATCCACCTGCCTTAAGGGGTTGAAAGTCTCGAAGGGGTTCTGGAACACCGCCTGGGTCCCCGTCGTCCCCCAAACATCCCTGCGGGTTACTTGAGCGCCGTCCTTCCTCCAGTAGGTGATTTTTCCGGACGTGGGCTCTTCGAAACCGAGAATTATGCGGGCGACAGTAGTCTTCCCACAGCCACTCTCCCCGGCAAGGCCGAATATCTCGGCACAACGGACCTGGAAAGAAACCTGGTTCACGGCCGTGATTCTAAACCTTGAGAGCAAGCTACCCAGATGGAACACCTTGGTGATATTCTCAAGTTCAAGAATTTTATCCATCTTTTCCTTTTTGTATCAGCCAACAGGCTACCTTGTGTTTTTCGCCCACTTTGAGAAACCCGGGAACCTCCTGTTGACAGATATCCATGGCAAACGGGCAGCGGGGATGGAAGGCACAACCGCTCGGCAGATCCACCAGGGAGGGCGGGTCACCGGGTGCGCTCTCCCGCATTCTCTTGTCGCCGAACTTGGGAAGAGAGTTGATGAGGTATTTCGTGTAGGGATGAAGGGGGTTTTCGAAAATCTCCTCCACCAAGACGATCTCGGCTATTCATGAAGAGAATCTCTCGTGCACGGTAAGAAATACGTGAGCAATCAACAATTATCAAGAGAGAATCTGCAAGGCGTCCCATTTTAACATTCTTGCGTCCGAATATTGTTTTTGGAATTGTAGCTTGCGTTTGACCGTTATATGTG
>JACUUP010000104.1 GCA_014859225.1 Candidatus Aerophobota bacterium | reverse complement strand
CAGAAAAGCTAAACTATTACCAAATTTCTCTGAAGGATATTGCTGCCGGGGTAGCTCAGTCGGTAGAGCACTGGACTGAAAATCCAGGTGTCCGCAGTTCGATTCTGCGCCCCGGCACCTGTAATATTGATTTAACAAAAGGGAGGTGCTACATTGAAAAAAAAGAAAAGTAGGCGCTGGGTAAAGTCCTGGAAGGGACGGCTTGGACCTCTTCAGACAGAAATGATGCATTTGATTTTTCGCTACGGAAAAGATGGAATACCCGCAGGGGATGTTTTTGAAATTCTCTCTGAAGAGCAAAGCCTTCCCAAAAGTAGTGTTTACACGGTTTTGAACCGTTTAATCACCCGGGGTATCTTAGAGCGGAAAAAAGTGGACGGGATATACCATTACTGCCCTCTGATTGAGGAAAAGGACCTGGGCAGGTTTGGCTCTTATGAAGATAAAATGTATAAAAAAGGCACGATAGATTTAATATCCCGCCTGATTCAAAGAGAAATTGCCCGCAATCCCGAGGAGATAGAAAAACTGCAAAAACTCTTAGATGAGGAAAGGAGCAAATTAGGGCAAAAGCAAAGTTAGTGAACTGAAAAAAACAAAATGGATGCCATCCTTGCTTTGGTGGAGTTAGTGCGACGTATTGCGATTTATCATATCACTCCTGCCTTAATACTTTCCTTTACCATGCTCCTTTTAGTTTCAGGAGTTATCAGGTTATTCAAAATTGAAGAGGCTCGGCTGCGGGGAATTTTATTTTTTGTTGCCCTGCTAAAGCCTCTTGTTGTTCTTATTAGAGGGACTTTTCCCCTGCCATACAGTATATATGCTCCGGTAGCTATCAATTTGCAGCTTCCCGACCCCATGGATTTTATTCCAGCCCATCTCTGGCACATTGAGACTCATCCGGGGAAAATTGATATTTACGCAACTGATATAAATATGTGTGTTAGCCTGATTTTGATTCTTGCAGTGGCGGGTATTTTTCTTTTCTGGAGATGGAGGTCCTATTATCTTTTCTGTAAAGACTTGTCCAGACAGTCATCTTTTGCAAAAGATGAAGATGATAAACTTTCAGATATTTTTGCCCGGCTGCAGGAAAAAATTCCTGCCCGGGTGCGGCTACTCATAACCAGAGAAAAATACGAGAGCCCCTTTTCTATCGGGGTAAAAAACCCGCTCATGGTTTGTCCCTTCTATATATTAGCTCATCTTACATCTGAGGAGAAAGAAGCGGTGCTTGCACATGAGTTTTTGCATATCCAGAAAAAAGATACTCTCTGGCAATGGATACCTGTTATCTTGAAGGATTTGCTCCTGTTTAGCCCCTTTGCTTATTTAAGCTTTATGAAAGTTTGCTTGGAAAGAGAAAAAAAAGTGGATAGGGCGGTAGCAAAGCTACTTAGCGACTCCAAACCACTCGCCTCTGCTCTTCTCAAGACGGCAAAGTTGATGAGCGAGAGAAAAAAATCCCTTCCCATGCACCAGTCTTTTTTTACCCAAAAATTTTTAGCACCGGGAAAATCCCTAACCGAAAGAATTAAACCTCTCATAGATTTTAAAGCTATAAGTGATGAGCGCATGTCCCGGGGTAAAAGGATATTAATGGGATTCATTGTTTTTCTTCTTTTGTACCCCCAGGTATTTATCCATATCCGTGTATTTTTTTACAAGATTCAGATATTTTAGGGAATTGATAATTGATAGAGGAAACAGAGCAAGCACTTGACATTTTTATTTTTTATGATAAATTACACAAAGGTTATACAAAGAAAATATACGATAAGGAGGTGAGAGCGGTGATTCAAAGTATGATGCCCGATGAGAAACTGTGGCACAGGCAACTTGATTTGCAAAGTGAAAGTTGCCGCGAGGAAAATAAGTTAGATTCCGGTGGACCTGGTCCTTTATGCTGCTGGAATATATGCTGGTGGATAGGTTAAAAGTTAGTTAGAAGGGGGTTAAATGCATCTTACGCATCGTTTGCTCACTCACCAACTAAAAGAAGAAAAGTGGATTCTTCTTAATACACTATCCGGGGCGGCTGATGTAGTGGATAGAAAAGGATATGAAAGCTTGCAGAGGATGAAGGAGGGTGATTTTTTTTCTGTTGATAAAGACTTTGTTGATGTTTTAAAAAAAAGAGCTTATCTTTTTGAGAGCAAGAGCGAAGAAGATGAGCTTTTGCGCAGGATGCTGGAGCAAAACAGGAAAAAAATATTTAATGGCCCGCTTAAAACTGTTATATGTCCAACTTATGCCTGTAACCTGCGCTGCACGTATTGTTTCCAGGGAGAGCTTCACGAAAAAATTCCCATAAGTCTTAGCTTGGAGGAAATCACCCTCCTGTTTCAGGCACTTGATAGGATTGTAAAAAAAAATGAGGCTGCGGGTGCTGAAATTCAACTTTTTGGAGGAGAGCCACTTTTATCAAGCACTCAGCCGCTGATAGAGCATATTTTAAAGCTTGCCTCAGAGCGAAAATACCCCCTGGGCATAATTACCAACGGAGTTAACCTGTCTAAATTCACCTCTCTTTTTAGAAAATACCCCGGTTGTGTGAAAATTATGCAGATTACAGTTGATGGTCCGGCACATATTCATAACAAAAGAAGAAAATTTGTTAGTGGAGCTGGAACTTTTGAGAGGATAGTTAAAGGTATTGATTTTAGCTTAGATTCAGGAATTGCCGTTATGATGAGAGTCAATGTGGATATGGAAAATGTTCATTTTCTTTTAGAGCTTGCTGACTTTATAAAAGAAAAAGGCTGGAATGAAAAAGAAATTTTTCGGGCAAGACTGGCTAAGGTGGAAACTCACGGAGGAGAAAAAAACTCTTTATTTTTAGAGTATACTCTGACAGAAAAAATTGAAAAGCTAAAATTAAACGAGCCTGAGCTAAAAAACATATTCAGTGATATGCGTATTTCCCGCACCCTGGGACACTTATTAAAGATAATAGAAAAAGATTATAAAAGTTATGAGCCAAACTTTTACTATTGCGAGGCAAGCTCAACGGGCATTTTTGTTTTTGGAGCCGATGGTCTTTTGTATCCCTGTTCGGAGACAGCAGGAAACCCCTCTTTTGTTATGGGAAGATTTGTGCCTCATCTTGAATTAAATGAGGAGAAGTTTAATTTGTGGCGAAATCAAGATGTTTTAAAAATCCCTGAGTGCCGGGACTGTTCCATAGCCTTGCTCTGTGGTGGTGGTTGCAGATATGAGGCTATGCGAGTAAATGAGGAAACACGCACACAGCTTTGCGGAATTCGGAAAAAACAGATTGAGGATTATCTAAAACTGCACGCACAGGATTTTTCTCTTGAGCTGCAAAGTAGTTAAGGTATAACAAAAGACAGGAACAAATTTATGATTCTTTTTATCTCCAGGTTATATGCACAACTAATGGCAGCTTTTTGTCTGGGTATATCTGGTGTGTTTACATCCGGGTTTTTAACCCGACGTAAGCGATGGGAAAAGTTATATCAAACTATTTTTGAAATTAGCAGTGTTCCTACAGCAGTGCTCAATGAGGGCATGAGGATATATTTAGTAAATGCAGAGTTTGAGAAGTTTTCCGGATATTTAAAAGAGGAGATAGAGAATAAGAAAGATTGGAAAGAGTTTGTGGCAAAAGATGATTGGGAAAAAGTAAAAGTGTATCACTTTACCAGAGATGATGCTGTCTCCAGAAGCTACGAGTTTAAATTCATCAATAGACAGGGTGAGATTAAGGATGTTCTTGCAACTATATCTGTAATTTGGAAGCAGGGGAGAAAAAACAGCAGTGTGGTTTATCTTCTTGATATAACTGAGCGCAAACAAAAGGAAAAAGAGATTTCCTATGTATCTACTCACGATGTCCTCACCGGCCTGCCCAACAGATGGTTATTTAATAACAATTTAGCTTTTGCCATTGCTCACGCCAGGAGAAATCAGGAAAGATTAGCCGTAATCTCTTTTGACCTTGATAACTTTGAGCAGGTTAATAATAAGGCAGGATACAGAAGAGGAGATAACGTATTGCAGGGGATTGTTGACAGAATAAAAGCCACGATGCGTGAGAGTGATATTCTTGCCCGTATGGGAGGCGATGAGTTTGCCCTTATTTTACCCGGAATTATATGGATGCAAGACGCTGTTATGGCTACCAAAAGAATCTTAAATGTTATTCAAAAACCATTTATACTTGGGGGGCACCAGTTTTGTATAACTGCCAGTGCCGGTATTGCTGTTTTTCCAGCCGACGGTGAGGATAGCGATACTTTGTTTAAACACTCTGAAGTTGCCATGTACTCTGTCAGAGCATCCAGTTCCGGTAAATATCAGCCTTACACGCAAGCCATGTTATCTAAATCTTTGACTACTTCTGCTTCTGAACAAAAACAAATAGTAAGGGATATGCAATATGGCATTGCAACTCTGGAAAAAGTTATAAAGAATACTATTTTTGCTCTGACGAGAATGGTTGAGACAAAAGACCCTTACACGGCTGCTCATCAGCGACGGGTAGCAAAACTTGCTGGCGAGATAGCTAAGAAGATGGGTCTTTTGCAAGAGCAGGTTAACGCTATATACATAGCTTCAATGATTCACGATATTGGTAAGGTGCATATTCCAGGGGAGATTCTTAGCAAGCCAGGTAAATTGGCTGACAGTGAATTTAATATGATTAAAATGCACTGTGAGTTTAGTTGTGAGATAATAAAAGGTCTGGAGTTTCCATGGCAAGTATCTCAAATTATTCTACAACATCACGAGAGGATGAATGGCTCTGGGTATCCTCAAAAGCTCAGAGGTAAAGATATTTTACTTGAAGCAAAAATTTTAGCGGTAGCGGATGTAGTTGAGGCTATGTCCTCACACAGGCCCTATCGACCTGCCCTGGGGATAGAAAAAGCTCTTGAGGAGATATCAAAAAATCAAGCTAAACTTTATGATGAGGATGTGGTAGATGCTTGCCTGGAGCTTTTTACTAAAGAAAAATTTCAGTTGGAATAGTAAA
>JACUUP010000103.1 GCA_014859225.1 Candidatus Aerophobota bacterium | reverse complement strand
TCTCTCTTTTGAAGAAAAAATAAGGATACTTATTAAGTTGCAAGAGATAGCAAGTCGGATAAAAGGAAGTGATAGAATTATCTGGAAGCTCTAATGCCATGAATTGTAAAGCTCAATGGGATGGGGTCAGGTCTCAACATGTGACATTGTGTCCTGCAAGCCTCAGGGCAAAGAAGAAGGGAATCCAAACTTGCCTCTCTTCTGCAATTAAGTTATAATAAAATGGAATAGCTACTTTGCCGGAGTGGCGGAACTGGTAGACGCGCTGGACTCAAAATCCAGTGGGGCTTACCCCCCGTGGGGGTTCGATTCCCTCCTCCGGCACCAGAATAAAAGCAGAACTTTCAGGAGATTACCTCCAGCTCATAGTGTACGTTCCCTAATCCAGCCTCCTTGCATAAACTCCAGTATCGGGAGATGTCAACATCCGGGTATACAGGTTCAATTTTATCCTCATCTTTGTCTATTCCCTTTTGTTGAACCTCAGAGCCGGGATAAGCAACAGCCTGTGTGACAAGGTCATAGCTTGCCTTATCGCAGGCTATAGCATCACTGGAGGCAAGAATGCCTATATCAGGAACCACGGGAAGCTCACTTTCCCCCGGGCAGTCACAGTGAGAAGTGATATCAAAGCCGATGTTTATGAATGCCATTTTTTCTCCAAAAATGTGGGTAACTCCCTTAAATCCATCCATTATCCCTTTTTGCACGTCAAAAGCAAGAACTGATGCCCAGGGAACCTTTATTGCCTCAGATGGACAAACAGAAATACATTCCCCACATCCTATACATTTTTCCTTCTGATAATAAACCTGTTTTGTTTTTTCATAGAAGGCTGCACCCGGACAGATTTTAACGCACCTCAGACACAAGGTGCACTTTTCTTTATTGTAAGCTGGTTTTGCTTCAGATGAGTGCATGGCGAGTTTTGTTTCTTTTGTTGCGCACCCCATAGCTACATTTTTTACAGAACCGGCAAAACCTGTCTCCGGATGAAAGGTTATATGGGCAAGAGAAATTAAAAAATCTGCCTCATAGATAGACTGGGCAACCTTTACTCGTTTAAATTTGTTGAATGAGTCAAGCTCAATCCACTTCCCGTTTGTCCCGTGCAGCCCATCGGCTATAAGGATAGGACAACCCATACTTTCTGTAGTAAAACCATTCTTTGCTGCTGCATCCAGATAGTCAAACAAGTTGTGCCGGGCTCGTTTGTAGAGAGTGGTGGTGTCGGTTAGGAAGGGTCTTCCTCCTGCTTCTTTAACTAAATCAACTATCTTGCGTGCAAAAATAGGGCGGATGTAGCGAGTATTACCGAGCTCACCAAAATGAAGCTTTACAGCTACAATATCCTCATCTTTTATCGTATCCTTTATTCCGCTTTGACTGAATAATCTGTCTATCTTTTTCCAGGGTTTCACCGCCGGGATGTGAAAAACTTTGCTTTTCTGCATAACTTTACCTTTTTGCTTATTTTAAATCTGTATTCTATCAATCTGGAATTCATCGTCAAGTTGCAACTTTGACTTTTTTCTGTAAAGCACTATAATCATTTTTAGACAAAAGGTGAGCAAAAAAACAATACCACACAAAGCAAAAAGGGGGTGTATTCGTCTTGGGTCTTTTTGATAAGATAACAGGGAAAATGAGGCAGTCGGCAGAAAAGAAAAGGCAGGCTGATTTTATTCCCTTCAAAGTAAAGTGTGATAAGTGTGGAGAAGACATCATCATACATGTTAACCGCAGAACTGACCTGCAAAATCTATATCTTGACCAGGGAAAAGGCGGAGCTGCCTTTAATTTGAAAAAAGAAGCCTTGGGGAAAAAGTGTCCAAATCTTATGCGCATAGATGTTGATTTTGACCGAAATTATAAGGTTATTGGCCGGAAGATAGAAGGCGGAAGCTTTGTTGAGTAGGTTATCACAAAGAGCAAGGTAGATTAAAATGAGTAGTATCCGGCTGGAAGGTGTAGTTAAAAAGTTTTATCAGGAGAGGTCTTTTCTTATTGGAAAGCAGAAAGATTCCTCTGCCATATACGGTCTTGACCATATCTATCTTGATATAAAAGAAGGGGAAACCCTTGGTGTTATTGGACCTACGGGATGTGGAAAAACTACCCTGCTTAAAGTTATCGCCGGACTTGAGAAGATTGAGGAGGGCAGGGTTTATTTTGATGGCAGGGATGTAACCAGAGTTCGCCCCAGGGAAAGAAACATAGGGATGGTTTTTCAAACCTATGCACTTTATCCTCATATGGTATCAAGAGAAAATCTTGCTTTTCCCTTCAGAATTAGAAAGCTGCCCGAATTTTTAATTGATGAGAAGATAGAGTTTACCGCTCAAACCCTGGGAGTAGGATTCAGGGAGCTTTTAGGAAGGATGCCCAGAACCTTATCCCAGGGACAAAAGCAAAGGGTAGCACTTGGTAGATGTATTATAAGAAATCCAAGTGTTTTTCTTTTAGATGAGCCTCTTTCCAGCCTGGATGCAAAGCTCAGGGTGAAAACAAGGGTGGAGATAAAAAAAATTTTGCGCAGGTTCTTAATTACAACAGTTTACGTTACCCACGACCAATCAGAAGCAGTGGCTCTTGCTGACCGCACAGCAGTTATGAGGGAAGGAAAAATAGAGCAGGTGGGAACTTTTGATGATATTTACGAGCATCCGGCAACTGTTTTTGTAGCTGAATTTTTGGGTAATCCTTCCATGAATATGTTTCGCCTTACCCTGGGGAAAAAGGAGGGCTATCTTATCATGGCTGACCCTGTATCGGACATAAGGATTAAAGTTCCCCGGGAATGGGAAGATAAACTCAAAGAGAAAAATATGCTGGGCAAAGATGTAATATTTGGTATAAGACCTGAGGATACTCAGCTTGTAGAGGATGTTAAATCAACAAAATTAGATGGCTTTTTTACATTTAAAGCGCTGATAGAGGATAGAGAAGTTACCATTGACAACAAAGCACATCTTTTTCTAAGAGTTGGCCAGCATCGTATGATAGCTACTGTGGATAACTACAGAGAGCTTCCTCCTGTGGGAAGAGAAGTTATTTTTTCTTTTCCTGTAAAAAGGGGAAAAGTTTTTAATGAAGAAAATGAGCTTGCCCTGATAAGCTAAGTCTACCTTTTTATTTTTATCCTCTCAAGTAAACATTCATCTCCTGACTTAATTTTTATCTTTTCTGATTTGCAATGAGGACAAAAAATAAAGTTAAGAAGAGGAGGATAGTAAAATTTTTCCTCTATCTCAATTTTTCCCTGGTAGCTGCATTTTTTGCACTGCAAACTAACAGGCACCTTTTCAATTTTGATGTTTGCCTGCTCGGCTAAAGTGTCTTTGAAAAGCTCTTTCAACCAGAAACTTATCTGTTCAGGATTAAGATGGGTTAGCTCTCCAATTTTTAGCTTTATCTCCAGAACCTGAGAAGCTTTCTTTTCATTTGCCCTCTTAATCACCTCAGATGCGATCTGTCTTGATATGGAAAAATCATGCATTTAAAACCCCTCTTGCCAGTTTCAAAGACTTAAGGCTTCAATAACCTGCATTATCCCTTTATTTTGACGACAGCTTACAGGAAAAGCTTTTATCCTTGGGTTGATTTTAGCAATATCCTCAATGAGCTTTTGAGGTGAAACCTGCATAGCTTCTGCAAGGTCCACCTTATTTATTGCTACAACATGAGCGTCTTTAAAAATGTAGGGGTGTTTTACCACCATCCATGGTCCTTCTGTAACTGAGATAACTACCAGCCTCTGGTGAGCACCAAGGGGAAAATCAGCCGGACAGATGAGGTTACCTACGTTTTCTATGAAGATTACATCTATCCTCTCAAGGGCTAAACTCAGGAGAGCCTTTTTGACAAGATTTGCATCCAGGTGGCACTCTTTTCCCGTGTTTATCTGCACTACCTGCACTTTTTCCTGCTCAATCCTTTTTGCATCAATATCGGTGGTGAGGTCTCCTGCTATTACAGCTATGCGAAATTTTTCTCGCAAGATGGAAGTTAAAAGTTGAATCAGGGATGTTTTTCCTGAACCTATTGAGCCCATGACATCAATAGCCCTGACATTATTTTGCTCTAAGAGGGATTTGTTCTTTTTTGCAAACTGTCTATTTTTTTTTAGAAAATCTTCTTCCAGTTCTATATCCAGTATCTCTCCTTCGCCTGCTTTTATTATTCTCATAATTTTCTCCCTGCTTTTCATTTAAATTTTGCCCAGAATATACCTTCTTATAAGGTCAAGTGTTGCCTGGGAGGTTCTCCATTTTATCATATCTCTTGTTCCAGAAAAATAATACTTGTGAGATATATCTTTATCTTCTGTGTTTAAAGCAATGTATACAAGACCAACAGGTTTTTCCGAGGTTCCACCTCCTGGCCCTGCAATACCTGTTATTCCCACTGATACATCAGAGCAGGTTAAAGCACTTATTCCTCTTGCCATTTCTCTTGCGACTTCAGATGAAACAGCCCCTTTTTCTTTTATAAGTTCAGAGGAAACTTTTAAAAAGGTAGATTTAGCCTCATTGCTGTAGCTAACCACTGCACACAAAAGACTTGCAGAAATTCCAGGCACATTTGTAAGGCGATGGGCAACAAGTCCGCCGGAACAGGACTCTGCCAGACTAATTTTAATATTTTTGTCAATTAAAAGCTTTCCCACTACCTCCTCCATAGTTTCATCATCTGTACCAAAGATGTAATCTCCTAACTTTTCTCTTATAATCTTCTCCATATTTTTAATTTCACGCTCAGCTTCATCTAAAGTAAATTTTGCTGTAATGCGTATATGAACTTCCCCTTTTTTAGCAAGAAGGGCAACTGTTGGATTGGTCATTGACATTAAAGAGGCAATTTTTTCATTAACCTGGGATTCCCCTAATCCGAAAACCTTTAAGGTAAGCGATTTTATTAGCGTTTTCTGAGCAGGAATTTTATTAGAAAGATATGAAGCTACCGAAGCGGTCATTGCCTGAAGCTCTGCCGGGACTCCTGGCAGCACAATAACAATCTTGTTCATCTTTTCCATGATTAT
>JACUUP010000010.1 GCA_014859225.1 Candidatus Aerophobota bacterium | reverse complement strand
GACTTTCATGGAGATAAGGACTTCAGCGAGTATTTTACATGATTTTTACTCAGGTATAGAAAAGATATTTGAAAAGATTGCCTTAGTAATTGACAACAATCTTCCCTTCGAAGGAAGCTGGCATATTGAAGTACTGTCCCAGATGGCAAAGCCTCTTGCAGGCATTCGTCCACAAATTATATCAGAAAACCTTTTTGAGAAATTGAAAGAATATCTTAAGTTTCGTCATCTTTCCAGACACATATACGGCTTTGAGCTTAAATGGGAGAGATTTAAGCCGTTGCTTTACTCAATTCCTCAAGTACTTACTGAATTTAAAGAGGATATCAGAGAATTCATGGATTTTCTGGAGTCCAGTAATCAAAAAGAGGGTGAATAATAAAAATGGATATAGGATTTAACATTATAGATAAAAATAACCCCCAAATTTTTAAGGAAAAAATAAGCATCATCCAGTTTCTCAAAGACTTACGTGATGAGAAAAGGTTTCCTCGCGATTTTGCCGTGTATGGGCTTGATGCTCTTTTGTATTATGCAAAAGATAGAACCGAAATTGCACAATATGTAAGAAATATTCTCCAGGATAATGCCAACCAGCTTGTTGCCGGAAACTACATTATTCAAATAGTAATAGAAGGCAATTTAGAAGTCGTGGAAACTGACGAAAGACCAAGAGTAGTGTATAAGAATGAGGAATTCTACCTGTACCCGGTAACAGGCAGGGTTAAGCGCCTGGACCTAAAACATTTTTATGCACCGCTCAATTTGCAATCATGAAAGACACCTGGCAGGGCTGGCACCTTCATCATCTGGCACGAAGGGCAAAGATTTTCGGCGTAGAAAAACCTCTGATTGACGCTCTGGAAAAATCCGGTTGGTATTTGACCAGAGGTAAACAAATTCCTCCTTCCCTTTCTCCCATCTTAGAAAAATCACTCAAGCGCCTTGCTCAAATAAAGGATTTTGAAACAACCTGTGAGGATATAGGCTGTGCCATATGCAAGAGGCTGAAGCAAAATTATCTTACCGAGACTCCTTTAGAGGAATCGTACAGAATAGGTGTTGAACTTTACGCATGGCAAAAACAAGCAAAAAAAATCTGGTGGGAGAACAACGGGAGGGGAATTGTGAAGGTGGTGACAGGAGCAGGAAAAACCGTCTTTGCCTTCTCCATAATCTCAGAGCTCTATAATTTAACCGCCTACCAGGATGGTAGCCTCAAAACAATAATTATCGTTCCTACCTCGGCACTGCTTGACCAGTGGCTGGTGGGACTTATGGATAAGCTATATGTTCCAAGAAAAGATATCGGCATTTTCTACGGGCAAAAGAAAGAGAAGCTCCAGAGAAAGAGCATCCTTTTGTATGTGGTAAATTCAGCCAGGGATTATATTGTAGAACATTATCAAAGCTTTCTTCTTGGTAATGACACCTTTCTCATTGCCGATGAATGTCACCGCTACGGCAGCAGAGAAAATGCAAAAATCTTTCAGGTGAACTACTCCTACACACTTGGTCTTTCTGCTACGCCAGAGAGATACGGAGACCTTGGCTTTGAAGAGAAAATCGCTCCGAACTTAGGAGAAATAATCTACACCTATTCATACAATGATGCTTTGAGGGACGGCATCATTCCACCCTACAAACTGTTTACCCTGAAAGTAAAACTGAGAGACGAGGAATATTCCCAGTACGAGGAATATACTGACCAGATAAGTAAAATTGGTAGAATGCTATTTTCACGTTACCCTGAACTGGAAGCAACTAAACCTTTTGAGTTTTTCAAGAAACTGGGTTCCTTGTATGAGAGGACCCAGGATAGCATGATTGGACGATATACTTCGTTGCTGAATCTACGGAAAGGAATAATTCATACCTCACGCTCCAAACTCCAGGCTTTGAAATGGCTCATTTCCAATGAAAACCTGAGAAACGAGCGCGTTCTCATCTTCCATGAACGGATTGAAATAGCGGAAAAGATATATGAATATCTCAAAGAGAGGGATTTCAAGGTGGGAATATACCACACCCGGCTACCGCTTGAGGAAAGACTTGAAAATGTCGCCAGCTACAGAAAAGGAGTGATTAACATGCTTGTTTCATGCCGGGCTCTGGATGAAGGATTTGATGTCCCAGAATCAAATACCGGTATTATCGTTGCCGGGACAAGTAGCGCAAGGCAGTGGATTCAGCGCATGGGTAGAATTTTGAGAAGAATGCCAGGCAAGGAATTTTCAAGAATCTACGTCGTATTTGTAGATATTGTGGAAAAAGATGTATTCAAAGAAACCGAGCTGAAGGAGTTTGAAAGGGAAGCATTGAGCGTGGAATCTATTAGCCTGACCTTTAAATAGACTTGCCCATGGCTGAGCCTGTTAGGGGTAGGTTTTGACGTGGGCCGAGCCCCATAAATAGAAAATAAATCTGTCCCCTTTTTACCTGTCAAATCTTATTTTTCAAATTCTTTGAGTTCATTTTCCTTGACTTTCTACGCTTTTCTCTGCATAATTTAAAGTGTGGAGGTAAAGATGGGGTGTCTCACTCCATTAATTAAGGTGGAAAGATGAGAACTTTAAGGGAATTAAATCTAAAAGAAAATGAGAAAAAGGCTCTTCACGAATTAAAAAGGAGACTACTTAAAAAATTTCCCGATGCAGAGATTATCCTCTATGGTTCTAAGGCAAGGGGTGATTCTGATGAAGAATCCGATATTGATGTTCTCGTTCTTTTAGGCAGGGAAGTGAACAATACCTTAGAAGAGGAAATCTTCAGCATATCTTTTAAGATTGAACTTAACTATGATGTCATTTTTGGAATTATCGTTTATCCACAGAAATTCTGGGATTCACCTTTAGGTAAAGCAATGCCATTACACTGGAATGTTGATAAAGAGGGAATACCAATAGCATAGTTGAAAATGAATATAGACCTTATAAATTACAGAAGGAAAAGAGCAAAGGAGGCCCTGGCAGATGCAAAATCAATATTTGAACATGCCAGTCTCTTTTCTACTGTAAACAGGATATACTATGCAATTTTTTACCAAGTAGTAGCTCTTCTTCTGACAAAAGATTTAACCTCTAAAAAACACACAGGTATAAGAAGCCTATTCAATAAGGAATTTGTAAAGACAGAGATTATACAGGAAGAACTTGCCGAATTCTATAATAGGATGTTTGAATTCAGACAAAAAGATGACTATGGAGATTTTGTTGAATTTGAAAAGCAAAAAGTTAAAGAGTGGCTAAATAAAACAGAGAATTTTATCAATAGAATTGAAGAGGTTATTGAAAATCTCACCCAGGAGAAGAAATGAAACCCAGACCCATTGAGATAAAAATAAATCTGTCCCCTTTTTTACTCCATTTTATATATCAGGTAAACTGCAGCGATAAGGAATATAAGGTTGGGTATCCAGGCGGCAAAAAATGGTGCGACTAAACCTGCTTTTCCCATAGTTTTAAAAAGAGCCATAGTTTGATAATATGCAAAACTCATCAACAGACCAACTGCCAAGCTTGCCCCTCTTCCCCGTTTTAATATAACCCCCAGGGGTATTGTAACCATTATTAAAATAAAATTGGCAAAAGGAGTTGAGATCTTAAATTGTAGCTCTGTTTTCAAATCCTCGGTTTTAAAGCCACTTCTATCGTATTCCTCAATGTATCCAGTTAACTCAAATATGCTCATTTTATCAGGGGGAAAATGAGTTCGGATAAAGTAACGCGGTTCTCTATCTATGGGAAGAGTTTTTCTGGTGAATACGTGTTCGGATGGTTCATCATTTAAAATATATTCTCTTCCCTCCTCCAGGACCCAGGTTTTTTCTTTCCACATACTTTTTGCGGCACAGATGAGAGAGCGAGGGTCAGAATTTTTGTAGATGAGCACATCTTCCATGAAGCCTTTTTCCACATCCAGGTAGCGGATATAAAATACATAGTCCGGGGGAACAGCTATGAATATGTTCCTCTGGATTGTGGTCTCTGGTATCCCCATGAAGTTATTCTGCTTGATCTCGTGAGAGATTTGATTTGCTTGATATACGAGAGTATTGTCCATGAAAAGAATAGAAAATCCTATTACAAGTCCTGCGGTAAATAAAGGTAAGGTAGCTCTTTTTGCTGAAATTCCACTTATTTGTGTAGCTTGAAGTTGATTGGTGGACCCAAAGTAGGAAATTGTAAATAAGGTGGAGATTATTATGGAAAGATGGCTTAACATTACAAAAAGATAAGGAATCTGGAGGATATAATAGATAACTATTTGAAAAATATTCGCATCTTTTTTGAAACTGGCCATAGAGGTAAAAAATTCAGTTAAAACAAAAACAGAAACAAAAAGCAGTATAAAAATAAAATAGTATTTCAAAAATTCCTTTGTTATGTATCTATCTAAAATTCTCATAGCATTTATTTTCTTATCATCTGCATATTTAGCCAGACTCCCGTGGAAAGTAAAATAAAGTTAGGTATCCAGGCTCCTAAAAAAGGCGATACCAATCCCGCCCGGGCAAAAAAATTGCCCGCAAGAAAAGTAACATAATATGCAATCACAACTACCAGACTTATCCCCAGACTTATGGATTTATCTCCTCGCTCCACCTTCACGCCCAGAGGAATAGCAAGAATTCCCAGAATGAAGGTGGCAAGGGGAATAGCAATCCTTCCCTGAAAATCAATCTCAAACCTTCTTTTTTGCTCTAAGGTTAGTTTCTCCTCCCTTAATTTTTCTCTTATTTCAGTAAGAGTCATATCCCAGCTTTCCTTTTCTAGTTTTTTAGGTGTTCTTATTTCCGGGTGCAGATAGATAGCCTGTCTGTCAAACTCTCCATACTGGTGTAGTCTATAGTTTGCGCCAAATATATAAAGTTCTACTTTTTGCAGGAGAATTTTCTCTTGTTCTATTTTTCCTTCACGAGCAAGAGTTATCTGGGGGAATTTTTGAGGGCTGGAAGGGAAAAACTCACACAGCATTATTTCCCGCATTATTCTGTTTTTCTCATCCAGCTCAAATGCATAGATTCTCTTATCATCTATATTAATTATAGTTCTTTCTTTAAGCTGCACCTCGGGTCGTCTGAGAAGAATTTCCTGATATACGCTCTTATATCTCTGATTGGACCAGGGTGTGAGGGAAGCAGAAAAAAAAAGAGAAATAAAAGTTAAGCCCAGGGCAAATAAGAGTATGGATGATTCCACGCGAAGAAGGCTTATGCCAGAGCTCCTAAGAGCTGTTATTTCTCCATCAGCAGATAGACGACCAAAGCTAAGTAAGACAGAAAAAAGCAGAGCGATGGGAACGATTATATCAAAAAAGGAAGGAAGGGAGAAAATTATAAGCTGCAGAACCATAAAAAGGGGAACATTTTCCATAAATATCAGTCTTGTCAGGTCAAAGACAATTCCAACAAAAAGGATAAAATTGAAGAAGAGAAAGCCAAACAAAAATGGCCAGAGTGTCTCTTTTAAGATATAGCGATGAATTATCTTCATAGAAATCAGTAGGCCCTGTATATATCACATCCTGGGTAATAAAACTGGAGAATTTCCTCTACACTGTAGCCCATTTTTCCCATGGTTGCAGCTCCCCACTGAGACATACCAACTCCGTGTCCCCACCCGTGTCCCCTGAATATAAATTCATCTTTTTTATTTTCCACTTCAAAAAAAGTGCTGCGCAAAAGGTTAAATCCAATAATTTCACGAAGTTTCCTTCCAGAAATATAACTCGTTTTCCCCTCTGATGAGATAAGTAAAAGTTTTACCCGGCGAGATGCATCCTTTTCTATTATTGTAAGCGCTTTAATTTTTTTTATACTAAAGCCGGCTACCTGTAGCATTTTTTCTAAATCGGAGCCTGATAGCTTTAGTGTCCAGTCCTGATATGGCGATATAATAGAAAACGGGTCTTTTTTTGCTTGAAGATAGGGAAAATCTTCCCCCCACACCTCCTTGCTACTTGTTAGGTATCCTCCGCTTGAGGCATGATAGAGAGCATTTATGGGTTTTCCTTCGTAAGTAAGAATTTCCCCTCTTGTTAAATCTACGGCGATTGTTCCCCGGGGGTCTTCCGCCTCCACTCCCCCATATACCTGATGTTGAATAGAGTCGCTCATTACCAAGTCCTCTTCCCATAATTTTCTAAGTGCGTATGTTCTTGCTGCAATAGCCTGAGCTAACAGGGTAGCCAGTGGCCAGCCGGGAGATATCTCCATCTTTATTAAACCATAAAGATACTCCTCCAGGGAAACTCTATTTATAACTTCTAAAATAGATTTATCCCTCTGTGTTATAATAAAAGCTCCTCTGTAGCGTCTTTCGTTGAGTTTGCAGAGAGAACCAGAGGTTGGCTCTATCCATATATTCTCACCCCATATCTTGCCATTTATACTTATACCCTCAGGAGAAGGTTTGATGTGTGTCGGTTGACTGAGGATACTACTTCTTTCGTTATTCCTGATTAGATAAGAGCTGGTGGCTGAGATAGAAAAGTCTTCTCCCCGGGCTATTCTCACACTTATATGAGGGGTGGGAAGATAAGCAAAACATGCCTCAGGGTAAAGTTTATTTTCCCCCCAGGGATTTAATTGAGCAAAAACTAACAAGAAAATTAAGCAAAAAATCCATTTTCTTATTTATAAACCTCCCCCGGGTCAAATAGTTTGTTTTCTACTACTTTTAGCGAACCTTGAGGTGTAATTTCTCTAAAAAAACAGGACCTGTAACCTTTGTGACAGGCAGCTTTTATCTGTTTTACTTTAATTAAAAGGGTATCTTCATCGCAGTCTATATGAATTCTGCGAAGAATTTGATAATGCCCAGAGGTCTCCCCCTTTAACCATAATTTTCCTCTTGACCTGCTCCAGAAATGAACTTTATTTGTCAAAATTGTCTTCTCAATAGCTTCTCTGTTCATCCACCCCAGCATTAATACCTTTTTAGTTTTATCCTCCTGGATGATAGCAGGAACAAGTCCTTGAGTGTTAAACTTTATCCTATTAATAATTTCCATTTTCTCAATCTTCATCTGCTATTTTTAAGGCTTCTTCTAATTTTATGGCTCCCGTGTATAGTGCTTTTCCTATGATTATTCCTTTTATTTTTTTATCTTCAAGTTTCTTCATCCATTTAATATCCTCAAGTGAGGAAATACCTCCTGCTACAATAAGATTGCAGTTAACATTTTTCAAAAAATCCTCAATTAATTCTATGTTTACACCTCTCAGCGTCCCGTCCCTTGTTATATCAGTTAAAATAATGGTTTTTATGCCTATATCGGTTACATTTCTGGCAAACTCTTGAATTTCAATAGAAGTTTCCTTTTCCCATCCCTCCAGTGCTAATTTATCTTCTTTACAATCAATAGAAATTATTATTCTCTCACCAAATTTATCTATAGCATTTTGCAGGAAACTTTTAGATAAAGCTTTTGTTCCAATAATAGCAAAGTTTATGCCTTTCTCAAATACCCCTTTTAGTATCTTTAAAGTTCGTATTCCTCCTCCATACTGCAAAGTGATGGAAAATGATTTTTTTATACTCTCTGCAACGGGCAGGTGTTGAGGAATCCCTGAAAATGCTCCATCAAGGTCTACGATGTGCAGTCTTTTTGCCCCTTTATCTATCCAGAGTTTTGCCACCTGGAGAGGCTCGTGGGAATAGACTGTCTCTTTATCTTTTATACCCTGCCAGAGACGAACACATTTTCCTCCTTTTAAATCAATGGCAGGAATAACTAACAAAGTGGTATCCTCCTATCCATTTTATTTCACACTACAACAGCTTATTTAACTCATCTTTTGGAGGTGAAAAGATATATGAAACATCTCCCCCTTTTTTTATTATACTTATTGCTTTTTCTTTTGGAAGCACTTCTCCTATCTTTGCACATCTTATGTTTAAGTCTTTATAAATAGACATTAACTTCTCAGCATCCTCTGGTGTAGTTACAATAATGAGAGCCCCTGATGCAAGAAAATTCAATGGGTTAAGGTTAAATTTTTCGCACACAAGCTTTGTTTCTTCAAAAATCGGGATGTTCTCTTCTTTTATTCTGATTCCAACCCCTGAGGCAGCAGCTATTTCCCACAGTCCTGCAGAAAGTCCTCCTTCCGTAGGGTCATGCATACAGTGGACATCTGCACTGGCACTGGCTAAAGTCGCCTCCTTTACCACGCTTATTCCTGGATTTTTTAAAAAATCCCCCATTCTTTTTAAAATATCCGGGGCGATTTCCTTTTCAAGTTCCTCCCTTTTTTCCTGATAGATAACATGTGTTCCTTCTATAGCAATTCCCTTGGTGAGAAGAATAACATCTCCTGATTTTGCCCTGGAGTTGTTTATAATTTTCTCATGCGAAATTTTTCCCACCATACACCCTATAGCTACAGGTCGGCTAACAGCTGGTGTAACCTCAGAATGTCCTCCGATAAGACTTATTCCAAGTTCTCTGCAGGCATGAGAGAGTTGGTTGAAAAACTGATGGAGAAACTCTTCTTCTTGTTCTGGTGGAAGCAAAACAGTTACTAAAAACCAGCGGGGAACTCCTCCCATGCAGGCAATGTCATTTGCATTGATATTTACAACATACCAGCCGAGATTATTTGAGGTAAAGGTTATAGGGTCAGTTTTAACTACTAAAAATCTGCCATCCATGTCAACTATTGCCGCGTCTTCACCAATTTCAGGTCCTACTATGACTGAATTATCCTCAGGTAGGGCGGAAAAAAATTTTTGCAAAATGTGAGGGTCAACTTTTCCTGACTTAAGTTTAGGGTTCATATTCAGGTTTCCTTTAAAAAATATAGGTTTCGTTACTTTATACAAGTTTTACAGCCTTCTGTCAACCGGAACTTGCAGCTAAAAAACTGGGAAGAGCATGTAAGTTGACTTGTGGGTTGAAAATTGGTATACTTAAAGCAAAAAGACTCATTTAATGATACCCATTAAAGACAGCATTCCCTCTAAAACCACTCCTTATGTCAATATTTTTCTCATCCTGACTAATTTTGCCCTATTCTTTTATGAAGTATCTCTTGATAGATGGGAGCTGACAAGATTTTTGTATATATATGGACTTGTTCCTGAAAGATTTTTTTATCTGTCTGGTGAAGGTGCACCTTTTCTCACCCTGTATTTTCCATTTTTTACCTCTATCTTCATGCATGCGGGTTGGTTTCATATTTTAGGGAACATGCTTTTTCTCTGGATTTTTGGAGATAATGTAGAAGATGAGATGGGACACTTTAAATATCTTATATTTTACATCCTTTGTGGGTTGGGAGCAGGATTTGTTCATCTTTTCCTTAATTCAACCTCTTCCGTTCCTGCTGTAGGGGCAAGTGGTGCTATATCGGGGGTAATGGGCGCTTATATGCTGCTTTTCCCTCACTCACGCATAGTTACTTTATTTCCCATCTTTTTCTTTTTTACTTTTGTGGAGGTATCGGCATTTTTCTTTATAGCAATATGGTTTATTTTCCAGCTTTTCAGTGGTGCTTTCTCTCTTTTAGCAGGCAGAGCTGCCACGGGAGGAGTTGCCTGGTGGGCACATGTGGGAGGATTTCTCGTGGGAATGGGTCTTGTTTTTCTTTTTGCCAAGCGCCCAAGATATAAAAGACGCTCCTACGACTGGTAGTGATTAGTTAAGAGAGGGACTCCAGTTTCCTGAAAAAACCCTTAAGCAAGGAAAAAGTAGAACGAAGCCGCCACCGTTGGAGAATACCGAGGGAAAGGACAGCTATGAAAATTTTTCAGGAAACTGGAGAGTACTAATTGACATAAGTTAAAAGATATGGTAACTTATAAGTGAATAAAACTAATTTTTCCTAAAAGCAGGATAAATTGTGGCTTTTTGTTCTATATAAGACAGGGGAGTTACTTTCCTGCTATTTACCATCTTCGGTTGCTTTGTGGGTAGCTAAAAGGATAGCTGATTTATTTTTTTATCTTCCTTTTAAGAGATACAAATTTTATAAAAAGGCGGTTTTACATAACCTTAACTTAACTTTACATTTTGCAGGTTCTGATAGAAAAGAGTATGCACGCAGGGTTTTTCAAAATTTTGCCCAGTATATAAGAGAGTTTTTTTGGCTTAGAGGAATAAGCAAGAATAGATTCTTTAGAGAAGTAACTCCTGTAGGGGTTGAGAATCTGGATGCTGCTTTGAGGCTGGGAAATGGGGTTTTCCTTTTATCTGCCCATATTGGAAATTGGGAGTGGGGAGGGATAGGGCTTGCTTTAAACGGCTATAATATCCACTTTTTGGTAAGACCTCACAAAAATCCCTATATCAACAGATTATTCTTAAGTTTACGGGAAAGGCACGGTATAAAAGTTATACCTCTTCCTTATGTAAGGCAGGTAATAAAAGCACTGCAGACTAACAGCGTCGTAGCTACTCTGGTGGATGAGGCAGAAAAAGGGGTAGAGGTTAAAATGTTCGGCAAAAAGATACACTTGGCCTCAGGTCCCTTTGAGATAGCTTATAGATTCAAATCAGTTATTTTACCTGCTTTTATGGTGAAAGATAGAAAAAGCGGGAAACAAAAAGGGGTGGTGGAACCTCCTATTTTTTTGAATTATAATGTAGATGCTAAAAGGAGCATACACTTGGCAGCACAGGAATTTGCTCGGGTGATGGAGGATTACCTGAGGTTTTATCCTGAGCACTGGCTACTTTTAAAGAAAAAAAATTTTACTTAATCTATCTGATTTAAATATGAAAATCCTTATTGTTTACATTTCTGATGTTTCAGGTCACAGGCAAGCAGCAAGGGCAATCAAACAGGCGTTTAAAGAAGATTATCCCGGGCTTAGCGTGAAAGAGGTGAATCTTTTTCGTCACGGGAATCCTTTTGTGAGATGTACCCTTAGTAGTTTGTACTATACAATTATCAGGTTTGCTCCGGGGTTTTGGAATTTAATCTGGGATAGCAAGGAGGTTTACTGGTTAACGTACCTTTTAAGAAATATGCTATACAGGATGAACTATCACCGCTTATATAGAGAAGTTATGAAGCCTTTTGACCCGCAGGTGGTTGTATGTACTAATACTTTATCCTGTGCTATATGTTCTGCTATTAAACAAGATAAAAAGCTTAGCTACCTGCTGGCAGCTGTCCCCACTGACCTTTACCTTAATCCCTACTGGTTCTACAAGAACGTAGATATATATTTTCTTCCTCGTGATGGTTCGGAATTTGAATATTTGAGAAGGATGCTTCCATCTCACAAACTGCAGATAAGCGGTATTCCCATTTCCCCCCTTTTTTCCCGGCAAAAAGATAGAATTTATCTAAAAAGAAAATGGCAGATTGAAGATGGTCTTTTTACTGTCCTTATCATGGGAGGAGGGCAGGGATGGGGAGCTATTGAAAATATTGTGCTTGCCATGCAGAATAACTGTCTACCTTTACAGGTGATAGTAGTTACTGGAACCAATAGAAAATTAAAGAGAAACCTTTGCCGCTTAGCCTCCAAGTTGGATTTTCCTTTCAGGGTATGGGGTTATGTGAGAGAGATAGATGAGTTGATGGAGGTCTCTGATCTTCTTATTACTAAACCAGGAGGGCTAACAACAGCAGAGGCACTAAGCAAAGCTCTTCCTATGGTTGTGGTTGATTCAATTGCCGGGCAGGAGAGGAAAAATAAAGAATTTCTGGTAGAAAAAGGATTAGCTTTTAATCTGAATAGCGCAAAAGATGTGGTCTGTGTTATTCGTAAGTTTCTTGATAACGGCTACAGCAAGGACCTCTGGAAAGAAAAAGTTAAGAATATAGCCCGACCTAATTCTTCTTGTGAGATTGCCCACAAAATTGTGGATATGATGATAAACAGGGGAACTAAAATATGAGCTATCTGGAAATTAGCACCAAGGATACCCGTTATGCCTATCCAACTGGTAGGATAAGGGGACTTGAAAAATATTTACTTAAAGACGCCGATTTAGCCAGAATTAAAGAGGGAAAAGACCTTGAAGAAAGTTTTCAGAATTTATCTCATTTTTATCCTTATTCAGAGTCAATAAAAGTATGTGATGGAGCTGATGATTTTGAAAGGGGATTGGATGAGGAATGGAGAAGAACTTACCTGGAAGTTAGAAGTTTTGCTCCTGAACCTGAACTGGTTGAGCTTTTCTGGTTGGAACAGGATTTTCACAATATGAAGGTCCTGTTTAAACTTCATGCGCAGCAAAAACTTCCTCAGGAAATAGATAAGGTGAAGAATATATCCACATCAGGAACCTTGAATCCGGCTCTTTTACTTAATGCTATAACAAAGGGGGATGTTTCTCTGCTTCCTCCTTTTTTAAAAGAAATAATCAGTGAGGTTATGGATATGATGGAGAGGGAAATAACTGCAAGAGAGATTGCTCTTTTTCTTGATAGAGTATATTTCCAGAAATTATTATCCGATACTGCAAAACTCAAAGATTATTTCCTGAAAGAGCTAACAGGTATAATTGTGGATAGTGTAAATATCAAGAGCCTTTTGAGGATTAAACTTTGGGGCAGGGACAGGGAACAGGAGTATAAACTTCTTGAAGCCTCCATAATTGACGGAGGAAAAATAAAGAAGGATACGATAAGTAAGTTTGCAGGTGAGTCCCTTGATTCTCTGTTAGAACTTGCGAAAGGAACAATGTATCAGCGCATTTTCCAGAGAGCATTAGAGGAGTGGAAAGAAAGACACAGTTTGTTCAGTCTTGACAGATTGCTGGAGGATACTCTTTTTTCTTTTACCTATAAAGGATTTTATATAACCTTTGGAAGGGAACCTCTTGTTAACTATATCATGCTTAAAAAATCTGAAATAAAAAAGTTAAGGTCAATACTTAGAAGCAAAAAAGCTAATTTCTCTGAGGCGCAGATAGAAAATATAGGGCTTTGAAGCTAATAGCGGGACCTATAATCCGGGCATTTAGTAGCATTTGGACGCTCCGGATTATTACAGCTTCTGTAGTCAAACTGGCAGCTATCGCAAAGATAAGCATCTCCTCCACCAAGATTAGTTAGACGCGTTATGAAACTTTTCCACGTATCCTTGAATGTTTTCCTGCGCATTTTTTTGTAGATTATTTTAAAGGTATATAAAGATAAGTCAAGGAGAAAAGATGTTAAAAATACTGATAATTGGAGATGAGGACTTATCCTTACCTTTCAGAGCTACAGGTTGCGAGGCAAGATATGTTGAAAACTCCAGGGAAGGCAGAAAAGTTCTGCTTGATTCTACCAATGGGGAATACGGAATAATTTTTATTGCTGAATCTATAGCTGTAGAGTGTATGGACATAATATCTAAGATAACCGAGAGCAAGCCTTTGCCCATTATCACTATACTTCCCGATGTGCTAAAAGAAGAAAAAGCAGCTGCTGAGGAAAGGATCAGAGAAATAGTAAAAAGAGCAATGGGAATAGAACTACCTGAGTAAAAGGAGGAGTACGTGGGGGAGAATCATGTATATAGAAAACTAATACAATCAAAAGACCTGATTTCTTTCAAAGTGCGCATTAAAGAGAGTGATTTATTTATTCTTTGTGATAAAAAGTTAGTCCGGGAAACGGAGGAAGCTTTGTTAAAGTACCGTCAGGATATAGAAAGATATATTTATTTTAACCCTTGCTTCAGAGAAACTCTTAAGAGCTTTACTATTGAGGAAAATATGCCCCCAATTGTAAAGTGTATGAGTGAGGCTTCTAAAAAAGCAGGAGTAGGTCCTATGGCTGCTGTAGCCGGAGCCATAGCTGAGTTTGTGGGGAAAGACTTACTTACCTGCTGCAAACAGGTGATTGTTGAAAATGGCGGGGATATTTTTATGAGGATAACCAGGCAAAGAAAAGTTGGGATATATGCGGGCGATTCTCCTTTGAGTGGGCGTATTGCTTTACAGATAGAGCCAGATGAGACCCCGCTTGGCATATGCACCTCAGCAGGCAGCTTTGGGCATTCCTTGAGTTTAGGAGAAGCTGATGCAGTTGTGATACTCTCATCTGATACCGCTTTAGCTGATGCAACAGCCACAGCAGTTGGAAATATAATAAAAGAGGAAAAAGATATTAAGAGAGGATTGAAGTTCTTAAGGAACATCTCCGGGATAAAAGGAGGACTAATAGTTAGAGGTGAAAAATTAGGAGCCTGGGGAAAACTTAATATAATAAGAGGACATTAAAGATGAGAAAGTTCATAAAAGGTAAAAGCCTATCTTTTGATTTCAATAAATTCAGGAGTAAGTTAAAGACATATCTTATCGCAGGTCTGGTGATTGCTATTTCAGTGGCAGGTCTTTATATTTATCTAAACCATGCAAATAAATCAGGTTACGAGAAATACGCGCAGGCTCAAAATTTATACCTGCAGGCATTGCAGGAGGAAAATGAAAAGAAGATAGAAAACCTTGAGAAGGCAGCACAACTTTTTAAAGAGCTTGATGCTCAAACATTTTGGTTTGGCAGCAGGGAGGAGGTTTTGTTTTATCTTGCTGACTGCCTTTACAGATTGAATAGATTAGAGGAGAGTGCATATAAACTTAAAGAATTTAAAGAAAAACATCCTGAGAGTTATTTTTCTCCCTGGGCAAATCTCAAGTTAGCTCTTATTTATGAAAAAATAGGTAGCCACGAGGAAGCGATGGATATATACGAGGTGATTAAAGAAAAGTATGCTCTAACCCCTGTAGCTCCTGAAGCATTTTTAGGCCTGGCAAGATGCAAAGAACTTATAGGCGAGGAAGAGGAGGCAATTGAGATATACCAGAATCTTATCTCCAGATACCCTCTTTCCCGTCAGGCAGAGATTGCTGAGGTAAAACTTCAGTATCTTGGTCAGAAAAAAGGTTGACAAACCTGCCCAAATTTTCAAAATATATAGCTTCTAATTAACCAAATTAAGGAGAAAGATGTGATAGCGGCACTGGTTGGGATAGAGGATTTAATCTTATTAATCTCGGACAAAAGAAGAAAAAGAAAGAAAATCGCCAAGCATAAACGTAAAAAAAGAAGAAGAGCAAACAGACATAAAAATAAGTAAATAAACGGCGAAATAGATATGCAAGCAAGGGTTCGTTTTGCTCCTTCTCCCACGGGGGAGCTTCATATTGGAGGGTTAAGGACAGCGCTATTTAACTGGCTTTTTGCTCGACACAATAAAGGAAAATTTATACTCAGGATAGAGAACACAGACACTTTACGCTCCCGGGAAGATTTTACTAAATCTATAATTGATAACTTGAAATGGCTGGGACTTATATGGGATGAAGGACCGCAGATTGGAGGTGAGTATGGTCCATATCTACAATCTGAAAGGCTTCCTGTTTACAAAAGGCTGGCGGATAATCTATTAAAGGAAGAAAAAGCTTACTTTTGTTACTGTTTACCTGAAGAACTTGAGCAAAGAAAACAAAAAATGCAAAAAGCAAAACTTCCCCCTCTTTATAACGGTAGGTGTCGCTACCTTTCAGAGAAGGAAAGAAAAAGCCTTGAAAATGAGGGTATGAAGCCAGCTGTCAGGTTTAAGGTTTTGCAGGAATGTGAACTTAGAGTAAAAGACCTCCTGCGGGGGGAAGTTAAGTTTGATAGCAAGACGTTGGGAGATTTTATCATTTTAAAATCTGATGGAACGCCTACTTTTAATTTCGCCAATGTTGTTGATGATGCCTTGATGAGGATAACTCATGTAATTAGAGGTGATGACCATCTTTCTAATACCCCCAGACAGCTTTTGCTCTACCAGTCTCTGGGATTTAAGGAACCTTTTTATGCTCATATTCCCATGATTTTAGGAAAAGATGCTTCTAAATTAAGCAAAAGACATGGGGCAACATCTGTTAGCTATTATCGGAAAGAAGGCTATCTTCCATGGGCACTGATAAATTATTTAGCACTTTTAGGATGGTCAACAGTTGACAGTCAACAGTTTTTTACCAGAGAGGAGCTTATTCAAAAATTTACGCTGGATAGGGTAAATAAAAGCCCGGCTATTTTTGATTCTCAAAAGCTTGAGTGGATGAATGCAGAATACATAAGAAAAACTAATATCCATGAGCTCGCTGAACTCGTTATACCTCATTTGAGAGAAAGAGGATGGGTGGGAGAAAAAATAGATGCTCTTACTTATAAGAAAATAGTGCGTATTAGTGAGCTGGAAAAAGATAGATTGAGGGTGCTTTCTGATATTATAAAACTAACTGATTTTTTCTTTGAAAAAGATTTTCCCTTAGATGATAAGTCAGTAGAAAAGACTCTGAAAAAGGATTATGTTTATTCTCTTCTAAAAAAAATCAAGCATGAAATAGAGAAGATGGACCTTTTAACGCAAGACGGTCTTGAAGAAATTTTACGCAGATTAGCTGAAAAATTAAATCTTTCCACAGGTAAGGTTTTTCATCCTTTAAGGATAGCTCTTACCGGCAGAATGACGGGTCCTGGATTATTTGAACTGGCTGAAGTTTTGGGAAAAGAAGAGGTAATTCGCAGGATTGATAGAGCTCTAAAGCTTTTAATAAAAGAAAGTGGGGGATTGTCTAATGGTAGGACGCCAGACTCTGGATCTGGTAGTGGAGGTTCGAGTCCTCCTCCCCCAGCCACACATTAAGAAAGGAAGCTGAGAAAATAATGGATAACGGATACGTTAAAGGGGAAAAGTCTTAAAAATTGGCGCCATCGTCTAGGGGACCAGGACAGGTGGTTCTCAGCCATCAGACCGGGGTTCGAATCCCCGTGGCGCCACCAAAATAAATAAAAAGGTCAGGTCTTGATTGAAGGAGATTAAAATGAAAACATATATCCCCAGGGAAAAAGAAATTACAAGGAATTGGTATTTGGTTGATGCAAAGGATAAAATTTTAGGAAGATTAGCTACCAAAATTGCCCTGCTCCTTTCCGGTAAAAATAAACCAATGTATACACCCCATCTTGATACGGGTGATTTTGTGGTGGTGATAAATGCCAGGTGCATAAAGGTAACGGGAAAAAAACGTGAGAATAAAATTTATTACCATCACTCCGGATATCCCGGAGGTTTGAAGAAGGAAACTTTTGAAGATTTAATGGGAAAAAAGCCCGAGGAGATTATTTTAAAAGCGGTGAAAGGGATGCTACCCAAAAATAAATTAGGCAGAAGCATGTTAAGCAAACTAAAAGTTTATCCTGAAGCAAACCATCCTCACCAATCACAAAATCCACAGCCAATAGAGCTTTAGAGGTAAGAGATGGCAAAAAGTTTAAAAGACAAAATCAACGAGGCCACAAATTTCATTCAGTCAAAACGCACTCTTGTCCCTGACATTGGCATAATCCTGGGAACAGGGCTGGGCGGGTTAGCTGACCATATTCAGGATAAGACAGTGATACCTTACAATGAAATTCCCTATTTTGCCACTTCTACTGCACCCGGACACACAGGAAATCTTATTATGGGCATGATTGCAGATAAAAAGGTAGTTGCCATGCAGGGAAGATTTCACACTTACGAAGGTTATTCCCTTGAAGAGATAACCTTTCCTGTGAGAGTAATGAGGGCACTGGGAATAAAAATTCTAATTGAATCAAATGCAGCAGGTGGGATGAACAGGAACTTTAAAGCAGGCGATGCAATGATTATTGCAGACCACATTAATTTCACCGGACAAAACCCCTTAATAGGTGCCAATGACGAAACTTTAGGCTCCCGATTCCCCGATATGTCGGAGCCTTACGATGAAAAGTTAATGGAAATTGCTGAAAAAATCGCATTAGAAGAAGGTATAAGATGCCACAGGGGGGTTTACATAGGAGTGAGCGGACCTAATTTTGAAACAAAAGCAGAATACAGGTTCTTTCAATTCATTGGGGCAGATGCTGTAGGAATGTCTACGGTCCCTGAGGTAATAGTGGCAAGACATAGTGATTTAAAAGTCCTGGGGATAAGCTGTATAACAGATATCTGTATTCCCGACCGACTGGAACCGGTTGATTTTAGAAAGGTTATTGAGGTAGCTAACAGAGCTGAGCCCCGCATTACCAGACTTGTAGAGAGAATAATTAGAGAAATAGAGGTATAAATGGACTATAACAAAACTCTTAGTTTACCTAAGACTTCATTTCCCATGCGGGGAAATCTTACCCAGCAGGAACTGCAAATCTTAAATTTTTGGGAAAAGAAAAAGATTTACAGAAAAGCCCAGGAGCTTCGTTTAAATTCTCCAAAATTTATACTCCACGACGGACCTCCTTATGCCAATGGAGATATACATCTTGGCCAGGCTTTTAATAAAATCCTTAAAGATATAATAGTAAAGTACAAAATCGTGAGAGGTTACTTTTGCCCTTTTGTACCTGGTTGGGACTGTCACGGGCTTCCTGTGGAACATCAACTCTTCAAAGAACTTGGGGTTAGTAAAAACGATATCTCGTGTCTTGAATTTAGAAAAAAGGCAAGGGAATATGCTTTTCATTTTGTCCAGAAGCAAAGAGATGAGTTTAAAAGATTGGGTGTTTTTGGACGCTGGGAAAAACCTTATCTTACAATGGATTATACATATGAAAGTGAAATCATCACATCTTTTGGCAATCTGGCAAAAAAAGGTTATATCCATCGCCGTATGAAACCCATTTACTGGTGTATTAACTGTCAAACCGCTCTGGCTGAGGCAGAAATTGAATATAAGGTAAAAGAGTCCCCCTCTATCTATGTTAAATTACCTCTGCGCAAGGACAATCTTCCCATTTCGTTTGCAGGTTCTCTCTACATACTTGTATGGACAACTACTCCCTGGACTCTTCCTGCTAATCTGGCAATAGCTGTCCATCCGGATTTGCAGTATGTTCTTGTTCAGGGAGAGAATGAAAATGAGGCAATGATAATAGCCCGTGACTCTTTGAAAAATATCCAGGGCAAAAATGATGATACGGGGAAAAGTTTGGAAAATTGGAGGATAGTGGGTCATTTTCCCGGCAAAAAATTGAAGGGGGCAAAATATTTGAGGCCTTTTCTAAAAGGGGAAGGAGAAATTTTACTTGCTGATTTTGTTAATCCAGAAGAGGGCACAGGTTGTGTTCATATTGCTCCCGGGCATGGACAGGAAGATTATTTTTTGGCTCTTGAGAACGACCTGCCCATCTTTTCTCCTCTTGATGATGAAGGAAAGTTCACAGAAAAGGTGGATAAGTTTAAAGGAATTCAGGTTTTTGAGGCTAACAGTCTAATTCAAGAGGACCTTGCCAGAAGAGGTGCTATCTTTCAGCAGGGGAGTTTGCATCACTCCTATCCCCACTGCTGGAGGTGTGGAAGAGCGGTGATTTTCCGTGCAACTCCTCAGTGGTTTTTAATTGTGGATGAAAACAATTTAAGAGAAAAGGCTCTAAAATCAGTTATATCTGAGATAAAGTGGGTTCCTTCCCCGTCTCAAGGCAGAATGAGCAGTATGTTAAGGGAGCGCCCGGATTGGTGTCTTTCCCGTCAAAGATTCTGGGGGGTTGGTATTCCGGTGGTATACTGCAATCTCTGTGAAAGTCCCATTCTACATGAGCAGGTTATACAGCTTATTGCAGAAAGAGTGCTTGAAGAAAGCTCGGATGTTTGGTTTGGAAAAAAGGCAGATTTTTTTATTCCTGCGGGATTTAAATGTCCCAAGTGTAAAGGGGAAAGTTTTAAAAAAGAACAGGATATTATAGATGTCTGGTTTGAGTCCGGCATCTCTCATGAGGCGGTACTGGCGAAAGAGTCCAATTTAGGTGACCCTGCAGACCTTTACCTGGAGGGCTCGGACCAGCACCGGGGATGGTTCCAGAGCTCCCTTTTAACCTCAGTGGGATTAAAAAATAGACCTCCCTACAAAGCTGTTTTAACGCATGGGTTTGTTGTAGATGCCCAGGGGAGAAAGATGTCCAAATCCTTAGGGAATGTAGTTGACCCTCAGCAAATTGTAGGAAAATACGGTGCAGAAATATTGAGGTTGTGGTCAGCTCTGGAAGATTACAGCGAGGACATCCGCATCTCTGAGGAAATAATTAAATACACAGTTGAGGTGTACAGGAAGATTAGAAATTCCTTTCGTTTTCTCTTAGGTAATTTATTTGATTTTTCACCCCTCCAGGATGAGGTAAACTACAGTGAACTGCGTGAGGTAGATAAGTGGATTTTATCTAAAGTGCAAGGGTTAATTCAAAAAGTTAATTTGTCCTATGAAAACTTTAAATTTCATGAAGCAGCTCAACAGATACATTACTTTACCAATAATTATTTAAGCGCTTTTTATTTTGATATATTGAAAGATAGATTATATACCTTTTATCCAACCTCATCTGCCCGTCGCTCTGCCCAGAACGTGCTTTATTCTCTTCTTGTAACTGTAGTAAAGCTTATATGTCCTGTGCTCTCCTTCACGGCTGAGGAAGTGTGGGGACACATAAAACAGATGGGAAAGGAAAAAGAGGAGAGCGTTTTCCTATCTATTTTACCTGAAGAAAATTCTGAATTAATTAATGCAGAACTTGAGAAAAAATGGGAAAGACTCATGCAAATAAGGGGTATGGTTTTAAAGAAGTTGGAGGAAGCTCGCCAGGCTGAAGAAATTTCTTCTTCCCTGGATGCAAGATTAACTATCAAAGCGCCAGATGATACCTTGAAGGAACTGCACAGTTTAGGAGAGGTTGCTTTAAAGGAGATTTTTATCGTTTCTCAGATTGAACTGAAACAGTTTTCAGATATCAAGATAAATGTAGAAAAGGCGAAAGGGAAAAAGTGTGCAAGATGCTGGAACTACAGCGAAAAAGTGGGTGAGAATAATGAACATCCCTCTCTTTGCGAGAAATGCTGGCTGGTAGTGGAAGAAATTAACGTACATGGAAAATCTGCCTGAAGATTATCATATAAAAGTGGGAGCACAAGAAGGCAAAAGGCGCCTGGATATTTTTTTGCACCAGAGGTTTCCTCAATTTTCTCGCAGTTTTATTCAAAAGATTATCCATCAGGGGAAAGTAGTTGTGGGCAAAAAACTTATGCAGAAACCTTCATATATTCTCAAATCGGGGGATGAAATTGATATTACCATTCCTCACGTAGAAGAGGAGTTTCCATCAGCCGAATCTTTACCAGTCCATATTTTGTTTGAAGATGATTTTCTTCTTGTGCTTAACAAGGCAGGTGGAATGACAACACATCCTGTTCACCCGCAGCAAAGAGGGACCCTGGTTAACGCCCTTCTGTATCATACAAAGAGACTATCGGGGGTGGGAGGTATTTTGCGCCCCGGCATCGTGCATCGTCTGGACAAAGAGACATCTGGTGTAATGCTGGTTGCTAAAACAGACCCTGCTCATATTGCCCTATCTTGTCAGTTTAAGAAAAGAGAGATTAAAAAGAGGTATTTAGCTTTAGTGAAAGGTAAACCTTCTTTGTGTGAGGGAACTGTTGAGCTTGAGATTGGGAGGCATCCTATCTACAGAACAAAAATGGTGTCAGGTGGAGAGTGTGCCCGGGAAGCTTTAACTTCCTATAAGCTCTTAAAATCCTGGAAAAACTGGAGTTTACTTGAAGTGTATCCTTTAACAGGCAGGACTCATCAGATTAGAGTCCATCTCAAATCCTTAAATTGTCATCTTGTGGGAGACAGGTTATACGGAGGAAAACCAGGAAGAGATTTTCCCCTTCCAGTGAGTCGTTGTATGCTCCATTCTAAATTTATTGGATTTTTCCATCCGGAAGAAAAAAAATGGATGGAGTTTGAGGCTCCTCTACCCCCGGATATGAAAGAGATAATAAACTATCTGGAGAGAGAGTATGCAGTTAAATAGCAAGGTGGCTGTAGTTACGGGAGGTGCTCAGGGAATTGGTATGGCTGTATGCCAGATGTTTCTTAAAATAGGTGCTAAAGTAGCTATATTTGATGTTGTGCAGGAGCCTACACCACAGATAGCGAAGTTAACAGAAATGTATGAGGATGCTCTCCTTTTTTTTAAGGTAGATGTGAGTGAACTTACCTTGGTTAAAGAAGCGGTAAGTAAAGTGATTGACAAATTTTCCCACATTGATATATTGGTCAACAATGCTGGCATCACCCGTGATAAGCTTATTTTAAGAATGAGAGAGGAGGAGTGGGACAGCGTAATTCAAATAAATCTTAAAGGTGTCTTTAACTGTATAAAGGCAGTTTCCCCTTTCATGCTAAGAAGAAAAAACGGAAGGATTGTCAATATTTCCTCAATAATTGGACTGCGGGGAAATGCAGGACAGGCAAACTATGCTGCATCTAAAGCGGGGATTATTGGGCTAACAAAGTCCTGCGCCCGGGAGTTCGCTGCAAGAAAAATTACGGTAAACGCAGTGGCACCGGGTTTTATTCAAACCGGGATGACTGAGAAACTAATGGAAAAAGAGAAAGCAAAAAAGTTCATTTCTCAAATTCCCCTGGGTAGGGTTGGTAGCCCCAGGGAAGTTGCCTCTCTCATTGGATATCTTTGCTCAGATGAAGCTTCTTACATTACCGGCGAGGTTATTAGAATTGACGGTGGCTTGAGTATGTAAAATTTTATTTTGAAAAATTTGAACCACTGGAAATAAGGAGGAATTAAGAATGACGAGTGATGAAATTTTGAAGAAAGTTAAACAGATAACAAGTGAGCAGTTAGGTGTTGAAGAGTCGCAGATAACCATGGAGGCAAAATTTGTGGATGACTTAGGAGCCGATTCCCTTGATACGGTAGAGCTCGTTATGGCTCTTGAGGAAGAATTTGATATTGAAATATCTGATGAAGAAGCAGAAAAGCTAACAAATGTCCAGAAAGTTATTGACTATATAGAAAAACATTTAAAAAAATAGCTGCAAATGGATAAAAAATGTGTTGTGGTCACAGGTATGGGAGTGATAAGTCCCATAGGCACAGGTTTAAAAAACTTCCAGGAAGCTCTATTTGCGGGAAAAAGTGGCATTAGAAGGATTACACGCTTTGACCCTTCCTCCTTTCGCTCCCAGATAGCAGGTGAGGTGGATGGGTTGAGAGTGGAAAATTTCCTTTCCCCGAAGGATATAAAGAGGATGGATAGGTTCACTCAGTTAGGGATGGTTGCTGCGCAGGAAGCTATTATAGAGGCCGGGATAGATACTGACAGGGAAGACCCTAAAAGGATTGGAGTTCTTGTTGGTTCGGGAGTAGGAGGGCTTGAGACTATTGAACGAGAAAAGATAACTCTTTTAGAGAAAGGGCCTCAGAGAGTCAGTCCCTTTCTTGTTCCTATGCTCATTACTGATATAGCTTCTGCTTATATTGCCATAAAGTATGGTTTTATGGGTCCGAATTTTTCCATCTCTACAGCCTGTGCTACGGGGAATCATGCAATAGGAGAGGCTTTTAAAATAATACAGCGTGGAGAAGCCGATGTGATGGTAACAGGGGGAACCGAGGCAGCTATTACGCCTCTCGGACTTGCAGGTTTTTGTTCAATGAGAGCTTTATCCACGAGGAATAATGAACCACAAAAAGCTTCCCGACCCTTTGACAGAGAGAGGGACGGATTTGTGATAGGAGAGGGAGCAGGTATTATAATTCTTGAGGAGCTTAAGAGAGCAAAAAAAAGAGGAGCAAGGATATTAGCCGAAATAATAGGTTTTGGCATGAGTTGTGATGCCTATCACATTACACAGCCGGTAGAAGACGGCAAAGGAATCAGATTTGCAATGGAAAGAGTGCTTGAGGATGCTAAGCTTAGCCCGGATGAGGTAAATTATATTAATGCTCATGGAACATCCACTCCTTTAAATGATAAAATAGAAACAAGAGCAATTAAAGAGCTTTTTGGAAAAAGAGCCTATGATATTCCTGTAAGTTCCACCAAGTCAATGACGGGTCACTTATTAGGAGCGACAGGAGGTGTGGAAACTATTGCTTGTATTCTTGCCATTCAAAACCAGGTCGTCCCCCCTACCATTAATTATGAGTTTCCTGACCCTGAGTGTGACCTTGACTATGTCCCAAATGAGTCCCGACAGATGAGGGTGAATGTTGCCCTCTCCAATGCAATGGGGTTTGGTGGTCACAATGCAACGCTATTACTTCGGAATTTCAATAAACTTTAAAAATTTGCAGGGCATAATAACTCATGGTAGATTCACTTCATGATAAAGACTTAGAGGTTTTTCAGGAAAAAATAGGAGTAAAGTGGAAAGATACAAAACTTCTAAATCAGGCTTTAACCCATTCATCTTATACCCGCACAAACTCTAAGGAAACTACCGATAATGAAAGGATGGAATTTTTGGGTGATGCTGTTCTGGAACTGGCGATTGCTGATTATCTTTTTCGTCGCTTCCCCCATTTGGATGAGGGGAGTTTATCCTGGATGAGAAGTGTTGTTGTTTCGGAGGAGAACTTAGCCCAGCATGCTCGAAAGATAAATCTTGGTGATTATATTTTAGTAGGTAAAGACCAGGAGCAGCTCCGGGTTCAGGATGCCACTTTAGCTGATACCTATGAAGCCGTAATTGGCGCTCTTTACTTAGACCAGGGGCTAAGAGCTGCTAAAAGATTTATCCTGGACTTTTTTATTAAGGAAGAAAATTTACTGAGCAAGACTAAAGACTTCAAGTCTTTACTTCAGGAGTATTCCCAATCAGCTCATAAAAAACTACCCCGCTATCAATTAGTGCAGGAAGAGGGCCCTGACCATAAAAAAATGTTCAGGGTAAGGGTAGAGGTTAACGGGAAAATACTGGGCGAGGGATGGGGGAATAGTAAGAAAAAAGCAGAGAAAATAGCGGCTAAAAGAGCCTGGGAAAAAATAAATACATCAGAGGAAAAAAAAATTGAAGACTGATTCCACCCTCATTATCAGTCCCTCAGGTGTTAGAGGAGTAGTGGGAAAAGGGTTGAGTCCTGATATAGTGGCAAAGCTTGCCTGTGCTTTTGGAAAAATGATGGGGGAAAAGATTTTGGTTGGTTATGATACCCGAACTTCAAATGATATGTTTAAATACGCTGTTTTCAGCGCCCTTTTATCTGTTGGATGCAATGTTGTTGACCTTGGAATTTGTCCCACTCCATCTTTGCAGTTAATGATTAAGGAAATGGGAGCAAATGGAGGAATAGTTATCACGGGAAGCCATAATCCCCCCGAGTGGAATGCCTTAAAATTTGTGCGAGGTGATGGACTTTTTCTTTTTCCCGAAGAAGGAAAAAACTTAATTGATATTTACAGAGAAGATACTGTGAAGCTTTCTCCCTGGGATAGGCTGGGTAAACTTTCAAAGGATAACTCTGCCATCCCCCGTCATATTAAGAAAGTTATACAGCTTGTAGATTGTGAGAAGATAAAAGTTAAACGTTTCAAGGTTGTTGTGGATGCTTGCAACGGAGCAGGAGCTTTTGCCACCCCCCTACTTTTAGAGAAGCTTGGTTGTGAAGTGGTAAAACTTAACTGCGAAGCAAAAGGTAATTTTGCCCATCTTCCTGAACCTGTCCCGCATAATCTCCAGGATTTAAGCAGGATAGTTAAGGAGGTTGGGGCAGATATTGGTTTTGCCCAAGACGCTGATGCTGATAGATTGGCGCTTGTTTCAGAGAGAGGTGAGGCTCTCTCTGAGGAATATACACTAATGCTCGCCTGCAATTTCGTCCTGCAAAACAAAAAAGGTCTGGTAGTAACCAATGTATCCACTTCCCGAGCCATAGATGATATTGCCGCTAAATTTAGCTGCCCGGTTAAAAGAACTCCCGTGGGAGATATCCATGTTTCAAGGTGCATGCGGGAGAAAGGAGCAGTAATTGGAGGAGAAGGTAACGGAGGAGTTATTTTCCCACCCTTAAATTATGCAAGAGACGGGATTATGGCAGCTGCTCTTATCTTAAATCATCTTGCAAATGAAAATATTTCATTATCTTCTCTTGTTGATAGCCTTCCCCGTTACTACATGTTAAAGCAAAAAATAAAAAACCTAAGAGTTGATTTTGAAAAACTAAAGCAAAGTTTAAGAAGTGATTTTTCTTCCCATGAGCTGGATTTTACCGATGGTGTTAAAATTTTGCTTCCCGAGGGATGGATTCACATAAGAGCATCGGGAACAGAGCCGGTGCTAAGAGTAATAGCTGAGGCAAAGGATAAGAAAACTGCAGAGAATCTTTCCCGCTTAGCATTGGACAAAATCTTTTCTTTTAGAAAATAGGCTCAAGATTGCATTCCAGCTTTACGAAATGGCACTCAATTTATGCAAACAGAATATAATGGAGTTAGACCCAGGTATTACAGATGAAGAAATGAAAAAGAGAATATTTGAAAGATTCGGTTATGATACAGGAAGATTTATTGTTAAAGGTGACAGGTAAGCTAACTTAACTGAATATTCCTTATATGGTTCAAAGAATCAGAGATAGAAAAGCATCTTGATGATGCTTTGGGGATTTTAGAGATTCAGCAAAACCTGGATATAGATTATCTTAAAGATTGGGCAAGAAAATTAACAGTGCAAATTTTGTTCAATGAGCTATTAAGGAAGATATCACAAATAAATAAGTGAATAGAGGAAGGTGGGGGTGAAAAGGTTAGAGGAGTAGGACAGGCGTCCCGCCTGTCATGTATGCCAGAGGTTTTTCTCATTCATCATTGCAATAAACCCGCAACAGATACATCCTCATCAATATCTTCCCAGTGAATGCCAATGCCTCCCCCAATTAGATGCCAATTATTCCTCTGTTTTTCTGAAGCATCTCTTAGTTTAGGAAACCATTCAATAGGTACACTTATAATTCTTCCATCAGATAAATAAGTTGGGTTACCTGTACTTGACAAAATACACAAATGTGTATATTTTCTAAAGTATGATTACTGCAGAAAAAATTAAACAAAAAACAGAAATCCAGGGAGTAAGTGCACGTCTGGTCTTTAAGGAATATGTGCATTTGGTCATCCTGGAATATCTCTTTAGAAAAGGTTTTTTTTCTCATTTGGTATTTCAAGGCGGCACCGCTCTTAGATTTGTCTATAAGGGAGTAAGGTACTCTGAAGATTTGGATTTCGTCTTAAGAAAAAAAGATGCCCATTTCTTCTCTCAATTGATTAAGAGCTTACAACCACTTTCCTCTTACATTGACAGGTTAATTCCATTAGTCAAAAATCCTCAGCTTGAGGTTCAGAAAAATACCTCTAATTTTACGAGGTTCAGTCTCACCCTTGAAGTAGAATTTTTAAGAGCCAAAGATAAAACTCTCATTGAAATTGCACACGTTCCTTCCTATTCTGCCCAAACTATGATTTTGAAAGTAGAAGATATTCCTTTAAGCCCGGGTATTGCAGTTGAGAGACCCCAGGAGATTCTGAGTGATAAATTTCTTGCCTTTGCCTCGAGAAATTATCTGAAAGGAAGAGACCTTTGGGACATCTATTTTATCCTGAATACTTTACAGGTTCCCGTAAATGAGGATGTTAAAAGAATGCTTGAGCAGAAAATCTCTGATTACCGCTTAACTAAGGAAAAATTTATGCTTAAATTCCAGGAAAATCTCATTCTTTTGAAGAAGAATGGAACAGCTATTATAAGAGAAGAGATGGACAAATTTCTGCCTTTGGCTTATCGAAATCTATTTAAAGATAAATATCCCGATATCTGCAAAGAGGAACTAAATATCTTAAGCAAGTTATTCAAGGAATTTAAGAAAAGATGAAAACTGAACAGTGGCTAAGCTTGTTTAAAGAACACAATGATATCAACATCTTCCATATCAATCATCTAAGGCTACTCACGGGCATGAGGAGCCACTCCCTGAGGGTTAACCTGAGTAGACTAAATGCCAAAAAAGTTATCAAGAGAATTTGTCGTGAGTTTTATGCTAATCCATTTAATACGCCTACATTGGAAGAAATCTCTAATCAAATCTATCAACCCAGTTATATCTCTTTGGAATCAGCCTTATATTTCTGGGGAATTTTAAATCAGGTCCCTTATGTCTTAACCTGCGTTAGCACTCAACCTCCTCGTAAATTTAATACTTCTTTTGGAACCATTGAATACCGACAGATTAAAAAAGGCTTTTTTTGGGGATTCGTTGACAAAGGAGGTTATTTTATTGCTGAACCTGAGAAAGCACTATTAGACTATCTCTATCTTAATAAAGGGAGACACATTCAACTTGATCTTTCTGAAATAAATTTAAACGAAGTGAATTCTGCGAAAATAAAATTTTATGCTGAAAAAATGGGGATTAAAATTGATTCTTATCTTCATCAATTAGGCTCGGGATGATTTTCTTTTTGGAAAGCAAAAATGGTGTCCGTCCCCTTTTTGATTACATCCTGGGGTAGGCGTCCCGCCTGTCATGTTGTGCTATAGAATATAAAAAGTTAAAGAGATGTCAAAATGTAGCCGCACCCATCCCGGTGCATTCAACACGAGTTGGTTGACAAAATTTTGTGGTATTGCTATGTTAAGAAAGTAAGAACTTCTAACAATGCAATGTAATCCCCATTTAAGGGAGAAAACTTTATGCCACTTATCCAGGTTAGAAAAAAGGCACAAATTACAATTCCCAGCAAGATTCGCAAAATATTAGGGGTCAAAGAAGGCGATTATCTGGATGTTGAGATAGAGAATAACAAGATAGTTCTGACTCCTAAAGTTATCATTGATAAATAATATATAATAGTTAAAAAAGATGAACATTGAAAAACTCTCAGGAGGCTGTGCTTGAATTTAAAAATCTCAAACGAGGAGGTGATATAGATGAAGGCTAAACTTCTCAAAGCTTTGTTTGTGCTTGCTTCTCTTCTTTTAGCCGGAGGAGCTCACTT
>JACUUP010000102.1 GCA_014859225.1 Candidatus Aerophobota bacterium | reverse complement strand
GCTCTTGGTAGTGAGGCTCTTATATGATATAATTCATAATAAGTGATCAAAGACAATGTTTATTTGATATACCCAAATGATAGCCTACTTTGTTTCGGGACTTAAGGTATAGGAATCCCAAATCCTCTCTAATTTTATAAGGCAAAAGATAATATGAACAATCGCAAAATAAATTTTAAAAATGAAAGAGAACTTCAAGAAGCAATTTTAAAAGAAAAAGTAAAAGGGACTCCGGATTTAGAAATTGGTCAAAAATATGGAGTTACATTTAGATATATCGAGAAACTTATCACTCAATCACAGGGACTAAATATTAGTTCTTTAAAGATTTCTAATTGGTGACGCAAGAGATTTATCATCTTTGAAAGATAACTCAATAGATTTAATCTGTGCTCATCCTCCCTATGCAAATATTATTCATTATACAGATTCCAAAGAGGGTGATTTATCATGAAAGAGGAGAAATTAACTTGGAAAGATGTTGTCAGGAATGCTTTATTAGAATTAGGTGGGCAAGGTCATTTATCTGAGATTAATAAAATCGTAAAAGGTCATCCCAAAACTAAGACTAATCCGACTTGGCAGGATACTATTAGGCGAGTTGTAAGGCAATATAAGATTTTTGAGCCAGTGTTACCCGAGAAAAGTGGTATTTATAAAGTTGTGGAAGAAATTTCACTAAAGCCTGAGTCGCAAGGTTTTACTAAAGAACCAGAGGTTGATCACGGAATCGCTCAAGGAATGTTAGTTACACTCGGTAAAATTTACGGATATGAAACTTACGCACCCCCACATGACCAAACTATCAGAACTTTCCAAGATAAACCGTTAAGAGATTTTGTGACTGTCTCAAATTGCACTAGCATCTTTAAGGGTCCTAACTTAGCAAAAATTAGAGAGGTAGATACATTGTGGTTTGATGAAGATGACTACGGACTTTTTCCAGTTTACGCTTTTGAAGTAGAGGAAACAACAAGAGTAAAATCTGGTTTGGATAGATTGTTAAAAATACCAAGAAGATTTCCTGCTCAATTTTTTATAATTGGACCAAGCGCAAAGGAAAAAGATTTATTCAATCAATATGTCAGCCAGACGCCGTTTAGGGAGTTTAGAGATAGATTTATCTTTAGACTTTATAAGGAGTTAGAAGAATTATATAACTCTGCCTTAGTACATAACGAGAGGCGGGAACAATTTGGAATCATTGGAAAAGGAGGATAAATGTGGATACAACAAAAAAACATTTTATTGAGAGAGCAAATAAAATAGGAATATTATTCGTCAGAGAAAGAAATTCTAAAGAAGATCTTACAGGTTGGGGCGCACTTGAATTTATTCTAAACAATGGAGAAATTTTTGTAGTATCTGGTGAGCAATTCGGGCAAGGAAGTAAGGAAGATGAATTATGGGTAGATATGAACAAAGTTGATGTTGTTACGCTTAATAAGATCAAAAAGAAAGCGTTAAACCTTAGGAAGGAACAAAAAGAAGACACTGTATCTGCTTGGTTGAAACACCAAGAATTGTAGAATTTATGTACCGGGTAGTCTTAAATTCATCCCAGTATATGTTGTTGAAATGTAAGTTGAGCATGCTTACAATTCACTGTGACCTACGTGGGTGGACAATTTGGAATCACTGAAAGAAGGGGGTAGAAATTGTGATTAAAATAATTGTTGATTCCCAATATCACCGTGACCAATTTGACGATTGGCTGGCTGGTGGGAAAGTTGAATATAAAGATAAAATATATTATTGGGCTGCACAAAATAACAATTATGGTTTTGGTTGGGAGATTGAGCCAATCACTGAGGAAAATTGGCGGGATGTCACTAAAGAAGAATTTGACCAAATCACAAAATTTGTGAAAGAATGTCTTTATGAACATAGGACAGAATACAACATTTGAATTTCCCAAGCAGAAAAAATTAGAAAGTTTAATTCCACAGGATAGACTGATTTTTGGAAATAATAGGTATTGCATTTTTAGTAAGGTTTGCCAATTAAATAGAAAAATATTAAAACATGACTGAGACCATTCTTATTTTGCTCATAATCCTGGGAATTTTATCGTTGGAATTTAAAGACCTTTTAAATGCGGTTATCTGCCTTGCAATATTTAGCCTGCTTTGCTCACTGCTTTTTTACTATTTACATGCACCCGATGTTGCAATTGCGGAGGCGGCGGTGGGCGCAGGTGTTGCTACAGTAATTTTTGTGTTGACCATAAACAAAACCCGAAGAAAAGAGGAGGTGGAGGAAGAGGAATGAGATTCAAAATAGTAAAGCTTTTCTTTGAGATATTAATTTTTATAATTTTAGGACTGGTTTTAATCAAAGGTATGGATTTTAGCTTAATTCCCCGCACAAACTTAAAAGAGCATTTTTATTCCCGGGGAGTGCAAGAAACAGGGGCAATAAACCTTGTATCTTCCATATATCTTAGCTATAGAGCATTTGACACTCTGGGAGAGACTATCGTTTTACTTTTAGCAGTATCAGGAATAATTGCTATTTTTAAGGTGAAAAAATGAAGGAATCAGAAATAGTTGACATGATATCAAGGAAACTTGCACCTTATATTTTGCTTTTTGGTCTTTACCTTATATCCTTTGGACATCTCTCGCCCGGAGGAGGCTTCCAGGGAGGAGTGGTTTTAGCCTCCGCAGTTATCCTTCTTTGCCTGAGCAAAGGAGTGACCCAGGTACAAAAGTTATTTCCAACGGAAAAAATAAGTCTTCTGGAGACATCAGCCTTTTTTCTCTTTCTTCTTATAGGAATAGTGGGCCTTTTAGCCGGCAAATTTTTTCTGGAGAATTTTCTTCCCTTAGGAGAAGCAGGAGAAGTACCAAGTGGCGGGTTTATATTTTTTCTGAACATTATAATAGGTCTTAAGGTGGGAGCGGGAATTAGCCTTATCTGTTTTTATTTTTTCAGGGAAAAATAAATAAATGATAGCTGGATATCTTATCATTGGACTTTTCATCCTGGGAATCTGGGGAATGGTTAAAAAAGACAATTTAATTAAAAAGGTTATAGCTCTTAATATCTTCAACAGCTCAATAGTTATTTTTTTTATCTATCTTGGCTCCCGCACCGGCTCAACTGCTCCAATAATGGAGAGAGGGATAAAAGATATTGTTGATCCTCTTCCCCAGGCATTGATGCTAACAGCTATTGTCATTGGTATATCTCTTACTGCTCTTGCTCTATCTTTCATTATTAAAATTTACCGGCGCCATAAAACTCTTAGCATCTACAAGATACAAAAGAAATCGGAACATGAATAATCTGGTCATTTTAATCGTAATTATCCCCCTCATAGCAAGTTTTTTTTGTTTAATAGATAAATATATACCTCACCTACAACTTGCACAAATTGTCAGCATAGGAGCCACCCTTATTTGCATGGCACTTTTAGCTGTGCTTTTTCCACCCATCTTCAGAGGCGATGTTGTCAGCTACTCTGTAGGTGGGTGGAAAGAGCCTCTGGGAATAAGTCTCCATATGGATGGATTTGCCTGGATTAGCTCCTGTATGAGTATGGTGGTTGCTCTTTTTGCCCTCATTTTTGCCTGGGCAGAGAAAGAACACGGCAACTTATTTTATTTTGTATTCCTCATTTTCATAGCCGGTATGCAAGGGGTTACACTCACTGGTGATATTTTTAATATGTTTGTCTTCTTTGAAATTTTCTCCATAGCAAGCTACATCCTCATCGCCTATGAAGGGAAAACAAAATCTATACTGGCAAGTTTTAACTATCTACTTATAAGCAGCCTGGGGATGGGGTTTTTTCTCCTGGGAATTGTCATTTTATACCAGCATACAGGTGTTCTTTCCCTGAATGATATAGCTAATTTGATGTCTAAAGCAGGTAACAGTGATTTTACCCTCAATCTTGCACTCATCTGCTTTGTAGTGGGCATAGGAATTAAAGCTGCTTTTATTCCCCTGCACATCTGGCTTCCAGATGCACATGCATTTGCACCTCATCCTGTCTCTGCTATCCTTTCAGGTATCGCAATTAAGGTCTCGTTCCTTGCAATATGGCGTATTATTCTTCTTTTCCAAGCTTTTGATATTGAGCACATATTTTTGTGGGTTGGAGCTTTTACCGCCTTCCTGGGAGTCATCTGGGCGGTAGCTCAAGTAGACAGCAAAAAGCTTCTTGCCTACCATTCTATCTCCCAGATAGGTTTCATAGTAGTAAGTTTTGGCGTAGGTAGACCTCTTGCTCTTGATGCCTCTTACTATCACCTTTTAAATCATGCCTTTTTCAAATCTCTTTTATTTTTATGCATAGGCTCTGTCATATATGCAACTGGACAAAGACACATTCATAAGTTAGGTGCTCTTAGAAAAAAAATGCCTACCGTTTTTTTCTCATTTTTAGTCGGAATGCTTGCTATTTGTGGCATACCACCTTTTGATGGATATGCAAGTAAAGCTCTCATTTCTATTTCTTTAAATAAACATCCTGTGGTTTATTTTTTTATTTTTTTATCCAGTATTATTACCGTAACTTCGTTTCTCAAGCTATCAGGAATCTTCACAGGTAAACCCAATAAGGAAAAGACATCTTTTATCTCTTACAAAATACCCGCAAAGATGCGTTTATCCCTTGTTGCACTCTCTATCATTTGCCTGGCAACAGGTATTGCACCCCATTTCTGGATACGAACACTTGATACCTTTGTGACGGGCAGAAAACTAGACATTATTCCTACTGTTTACTCTCTACATCAACTGGTTGCTACTTTGCTTATGGTGGGCTTGGGTTTTGCCCTGTATCTTTTCATACGAAGCTCACCCGGCAAAAAAACGCTTCGTTTTATACGAGGTTTTCGTTTAGGGCTTAACAACTCTATTTTACTTGTAGTGGTGACATTTTTAATTTTTATTCTATTGAGCTGGATAGTAGCAAAGGGTTTCGTTCAATTTTAAACACATAATTTTTCAGATGGTGTAAAAAATTCATTGACATTAATCAGTAATCATACTAAACTTAGAGTGTACAAAGTTTGATTTGCAACCCTTAAGATATCTCTTAAAAAATAAAGAAAAGTTATGGATGAGAACGTTAAACTTCACTATCTCGGGCACAGGGAACGCTTGAGAGAAAGATTCAGAAAAACAGGCTCAGAGGGGCTTAGCGATTACGAGCTGCTTGAGCTTCTTTTAACCTACTGTATCCC
>JACUUP010000101.1 GCA_014859225.1 Candidatus Aerophobota bacterium | reverse complement strand
AGGGATATTTTCATCATCCCCAAAAAGTTAGATGGGGTTTTCCCTGGAAGTTCCCACTTGGGAAAAAGTAATTGTTTAACGCTTTCAGAAACTTCCTTTATCTAAAGCTGAACCGACCTGCCTACTTTTCACCTTCTCCTGGTCTTAATTTTCAGCTTCATGTTTTATTGTAATCGTTTTTTTTGCAAGCCGCTAAAAGGTAAAACAATTATGAGAAAGATACTAACCTATCTCACAGAAGTTTGAACCACGTCAAAATTTAGCTTCAACTTGCCTTTTTGCCTCCATTGGTGCATAAATGGCAAAAAACCCATGTTGGAGGCCACCTAAAGAGCCAAAGGAGGCCGAAAATGCGCGTACCTGCAGCAAGGGCACACAAAGAGTATCAGGAGTTTGTAAAGAATGAGTTTGCCTTACGGAGAATAAAGGTTCCCTCCCTCTTCCAGGATGTTTTTATCAAGCTTTTTTACCTGGACTTATCCCCTGTTAGTAGGATTCCCAAAGAGCGCTACTCCCACCAGGGCGAAGGGTTTTCCAAGAGAACTCAAGGTATAGTTCTCTTGCTTATCGGGTTGCTGGATTGGAATAAAAAAATGTAGGATAAACTACGTGGGATTTATCTATAAAATAGTGGATGTTTAAAAAAGTGGACAGTTCTTTTAGGGATCTTTATCTGGATCAAAGATGCGGAGAAAAGGTGAATTCATATTGCTTTAACTTGTCGTCAGCTTGAACTATACCTTATGTAATTCTCGAGTCAAAGAGCTTCGGCAGCCTGGCGATCGATTATTCAGCGATCCATAGCTTTGCGCCCTACCCTTACGAGCAGTTTGCCTTTTTCCACTCTAGAAAAGATTAGATTCCAACTGTAAACATAGTTTAAACCAACATATTTTTTTGTCAAGAGCACGTTTCTACTCTCAAAATAGGGACAGTACCATTTTAATCAGGGAGTGAAAAATGAGGATAGATCTATGTATTCTCATGGGCAGCATCCTCAAGGATGGCGTTCCTGGAGTGTAAAAGATTTTTCTGGGAGATGATTCTCAAAAACTGAACCGGTGACACGATTTTTATACCCTTATACTCTCCTAATGGTAGAAGATGGCGTTTATCTCCAGGGACAATGTATTGAGTTCTCCCTTCAACCGCACATTCTAAGATTCTGTTATCACCCTCTTTCTTTTGCAACATTCACCTTCCTGGTTGGAACAACCAAAATAGAGACCTCTTCTATATCAGAAGCTGTCACCTTGGCCATCTCTTGACTAAAACCAAACTTTTTCTGGAGAACTTCTTTGAGCTCTCCTAACACTTCTTTAGAGATTATAAGCTTAATTTTGCCTTCACTTGCCAAATCCAGTATCTTTTCTGGATTTCCACCAAAAACAGTGGCTGAAATTAAAACATTAGTATCCAGCACTACTTTAACCATAAGTTATTTTTGTTGTTTCTCAGACCGGTACTCATCAATCAGTCTTTCCACATCATCCTCTTTAATCCCCAGCTTTGCTGCTTTCCTGGCTCCATATTCTCTTATCTTCTCCCACCTTTTCCCTCTCAGATATTCTCTTAGCGCCTCCCGGAAAAGTTCGCTCTTGGTCATATTCTCCTCTTTGGCCAGTTTCTCGATTTGCTCCACCATCTCCGGTGGCAAAGATAAAGTTTGAATTTTAGTTGTTCTCAACATAGACTCCTTTTATTACTAAGTATTAATTTTAGTATATCTATCTGAAAGTGCCTGTCAAGGCTCCGCATCAAATCTGTCAATTAAACTTTAAGAGATTGCTGAAAAACCCACTTTTCTGTCACTCCCGCGAAACTTGTCCTTGCAGGTAGTAAGCAGGGAGCGGGAGTCCAGAAATACCTTGAAAATACTGGATTCCTGCTTTTGCAGGAATACTTGTCCTTGCAGGTAGTAAGCAAGGAACGGAATTATATTCTGAGGGACTTTTTCAGCAATCTCTTTAAAAATGCACTTACTTGCACTTGTCAACTAAACAACCTTACCATATCCTATTCTGTTAAAAAGGAAGGTAGGATATGGCTAAGCAGCTACACAAAAGATTCACCACCGAAGAGGTGAAAATGCTTTTGGAAAAGTACATGCATGAGAAAGTAGAGCTCACGTACATCCTTCAGATACTCACGATCAAAAGAAGAAGATTTCTTGATCTTCTTGAAAACTGCAGAAAAGACCCTGATGCATTCTCCATTGACTACCAGAGAAAAAGCCCAACCAGAGGAATAGATAAGGGGTATGCTCCTTACGAAGTGGCGCCTTATCACCAGCCTGGATGATTTCAGCCGGCGATTTCTTTACTACAAATTTGTGGAAAAAGAGACGACGTGGGAGCACATTCACGCTTTATGAGGAAACGCTCCCTGTCTTTGGCATTCCTTGCCAGAAATGTAAAGCGTGTAACTTTTCACCTGATTTTCAAAAACCTGCTCGTTCCAGCATCAATAAAATAAAAAGTAAAGCTCCGGCAAGGGGAATAACGATTACCCAGGCATGCACCCGGGAAAGCTCGGGCAGTGTGAGCGTTCCGAAGCTACCTCTTTGCAAGATACTCCGGTTCAGCATAGGGTACATAGCAGCAAACAGTCCTGTCCCAAGCAGCATCCCGACTACTCCCCCGAACAGTGCGTCGAGCGAACCCTGGCCTACCGCACCCGCAACGGTACCCGGACAATAACCCAATAGGCCAAAACCGACTCCGAATATGAGTCCACCTACAACCGATGCACCAAGTGAACCTGGCTTGGGGTGAAGTATGACAAGACCCAGACTTCGGAGTCCGTAAATTCCGATCATTCCCACCAGCACAGCCGTGAGCATTACTTTCACAACCGTGAAATCTATGAGCAGAAGCTGACCTATGATGATATTGTAATTCGTCACTCCGCCCTTCTGGAGCAAGAAACCAAAAGCAATACCTATGAACAACCCCAGCACGAGTTGGAGACCTTTTCGACTATGCACGTTCTTCAACATGGGCCTAACCTCCCCAACCTGCAAATAACACATGTGCGGTGATGATACCGCTGATAAACAGACATAGAAAAACGAGCCAGCTACTTACCGCTAACTGAAGCGCCCCGCTGATGCCATGGCCGCTCGTACACCCCCCTGCCCAGCGAGCTCCAAATCCCATGACGATCCCTCCCACCAGTGCAACAACCCAGCGAATAGAAACTGCTGAGCCCATCACTTCAGCCCACTTTGACGGTACCCACTGCACCTGAAAGTGACCGGATAAAACAGATGAGATAAAAGCACCAATGACGATTCCTACAACGAGCATCCATTCCCAATCCACCGTTGGGGTGAATTCTTGGTAGTATGCCTTCTGCGTAGCCTTTTTACCCCGGAAAACTTTTTCTATCATTCCACTGCTGCGCACATAGGCAGTGGAGCAACCAATAGGTCTATTCGAGAGCAAGAACGCTACCCAGGACAAAATCCCTATTCCCGCCCCCACCACATAAGGGGACCACCTCGCTATAATCACATCATCCATAGATTCGCCTCCTCGCATACTCTATCTGTGTGCTCGCACAGAGAGGTTCCTATCTACTCGATTGAAACAAGCTTGTAGCCGGCAACCGTGTAGCCTGCTATGCCGCCCGCCAGGTTGAAAATATTTTTGAAGCCGTGCCGCTTGAGTAAACTCACCCCCAGGCTCGAGCGACGTCCAGAGCTACAGATAAGTACCACCTGCATGCCGGGATCGAGCTGCCCGGGATACTCTCTTAATTCGGGTACCGGTATGTTAAGTGCTCCCGGCACATGCGATTTTTTATATTCATGGGGCATACGTACATCAATCACTGCCATCTCACAGCCTCCGGTTTGCATCTCGCAAAACTTCTGGGGCGTGAGCTGCCGGACATCATCCAAAGGATAACCCGCCATTGCCCAGGCCGGTATCCCGGCCTCGAGGTATGCGGGAATCATATCTAGCCCCACCCGGTAGAGCCGCATACAAGCCTCCTCTACTGCACTCTGGTTATGAGTTACCAGGAGAATTTCCGCATGTTGGGGAAGAATCCAGCCAGCAAAAGTAGCAAGTTTACCTTCAAGATCAATATTATACGAGCCAGGAATATGGCAGCCACCAAATGCCCCATAATGGCGCACATCGAGTATCAGGGTATTGGGTTGTTGCATGCGTTCGTGAAATTCTGTCGGGTTCAGCCCGACCGGTAGCGAAAGATTCCGAAGTAGAGTGGGTCCATTCCGGTTGCTCATGCTGCAGCGACTAAAATATGGAGGTGGAGGTGGCATATTGGTCGTTAGTGCACGAATAAATTTTTCTCGATCTTTTATCTGGAGCATCTCATTGTAGCATCGTTCATATCCGATGGTACTTACTGCCTTTGCATTAATCGCCTTGCCACAGAGTGATCCTGCTCCATGCGCCGGGTATAGCTCGCAAAAATCAGGCAGTTGGAGTAATCGCCCATACAGGCTCTCATATAACTTCAAGGCTAACTGGCGCGACTTGCCGGGAAAGAGATCGGGCCGTCCCACATCGCCTACAAAGAGCGTATCACCCGGAAAGACACACACCGGATCAGTACCGCGCGTGGTATCAGTAACCACATAGCTCACATGCTCGGGCGTATGTCCGGGTGTCTCCAGAACCTGCACCTTAAACTGTTCGAGGTAAAATGTATATCCCTCTTCCACGCCAATGTGGTCGAACTGGCATTCTGCACGCTTTGGAACATAAATTTGAGCATTCGTCTTTTCTGCAAGTTCCAGATGACCGGAAATGAAATCTGCATGAAGATGCGTCTCCAAAACATGAGTAATGCGCATGCCCATGGACCGCGCAACCTGAATATAGGAATCAACATGCCGCTCAGGGTCAATCACTGCACAGGTGTCAGTAGCTCCCAACAGATAAGAGCTATGCGCCAGGCCTTTGTTGAAAAACCGTTGCAAGAACATATACGATCTCCTGTTTTTAAATTATGTCCTATACTATCTGTAGAAAGATTGCTCCTTGACACAAGGGCCATCATTCCTCCAAAATGATGACCTTGAAATGACAAAAGATATAAGGGTAAAAACCAGTAGAGGATTAGCAGTCGTGACAGATCAATTTATAAAAAAAGTAGAAAAGCGATTAAAGCGTTCTCTACAATGCTTAAACCAGGGGAGGCCGAGAAAAGACAGATAAAAAAGGTCGCTGTCCCCTTTTACTATAAACAGAACAGGAACTTGCACCTCTTGTAGCCTCTTTCCCTATTCAATTTTTCAGAAACCAAA
>JACUUP010000100.1 GCA_014859225.1 Candidatus Aerophobota bacterium | reverse complement strand
AGCTCTCTTAGGCTATCCCCGATTAAGGGTCTATCTTCTCTTTTCCCCTGGTAAAAATTTGTTCCGCCTAATTTTATCCCCAGAGCTCCGGCAAACCCTGCCTCAGGTATACCCGCATTGGGGCTGGGGGATTTTCTCCCATCTCTTAAAATTGTTCTGAAAGAATCTTTAGCTTTTTTTCTTATCAAAAAAGCTGCCACAGGAATAATAAGAGCACTTAACCTTGCCGGTATGAAATTAGCAAAATCATCTAATCTGGCACAAAACCATCCAAAGTAAAAATATTTATCATTTTTGTAGCCGAGCACAGAATCAAGCGTATTAACAGCCTTATAGGCTAAGGCAAGAGGAGCTCCTCCCAGAAAAGCATAAAATAGAGGAGATAATATCCCATCCACGCTATTCTCAGCCACAGTTTCCACAGTTGCCCTTATAATCTCTGCTTCTGATAAATTATCAGTATCCCGACCTACTATCCTGCCTACTTTTTTTCTTGCCAGTGGAAGGTTAGCTTCATCTAAGGCTGAATAAACAGCCTTTGCCTGCTTTGCCAAATCATTCACGCATAAACTGGTAAAAATAAACAGAGTTCCCAGGATAAATTCTAACCAGCTGCCTCCCGTCCTACCAACAAAATAAAGGACAAAGAAAGTCCCTGTCCAGCTTACCCCCACTACCAGAATGGCTAAAACTGCTCCACTTACTTTGAGATTAAAATAGGGCTTATAAAGAATCTTTTCTAAAATCTTTATGAGCCTTCCCATAACTCTTACAGGATGAGGAAACCATTGAGGGTCACCCATAAAGATATCCAGGAAAAAGCCTGCAACTATCTGAAAAATCAACCCTTGCTCCACTTTGAGAAAATTAAGATTGGCTGCCTCACCTTAACTTTAGAATAAATTACCCAGTTAGAATCTGGTTCAGGCTACAAATAAGTTTTCTATTCTCTTCCTTTTTTCTCACCGCTACCCTGATAAATTTGTCTCCAAGACCTGAAAAATTGCTACAGTCGCGCACTAAAATTCCTCCTTTTGCCAGCTCCTCGGTTAAATAAGAAGAAGAAATAGAAGCTTTTATCTTAATGAGAATAAAGTTAGCCTGTGAAGGATAAGGTTTTATCCCTTTTATCCTACAAAGATTTTCATACAGAACACTTCTTTCTCTTTTTGTCTTTTCCCTTAACCCCTCAGCCCTTTTTAGATTTTTCAGAATATGTATGCCTGCTACCTCAGCCAAACAGTTAACTGTCCAGGGCTCTTTAAAAGACTTTATTTTTGAGATTAAACTTTTATCAGCTACTGCATAACCCAGCCTCAGGCCAGCGATGGAGAAAAACTTGGTAAATGAGCGCAGAATAATAAGATTTTTATTTTTCTTAAGTTTGTCCACTAAAGTGAACTCAGGTTGAAAATCAATAAAACTTTCATCTAATAAAGTAGCTATTCCCTTTTTCTCCGCATTATTTATTATTTTATCCATCTCCTCGCCGGGCAAAAGATTGCCAGTAGGATTATTAGGATTGCAGAGAATTATCATCTGAACTTTTTTAGCCTTCTCTATCAGTGCATCTACATTAAGAGAAAAACCCTGTCTTTCTTTTAAATATAAAAATTTTACCTGTCCGCCAGCCAATTTTAAAGCACGCTCATACTCAGAAAAAGTAGGAACAGGAATTACAGCATAACGAGGCTTAACAGCTCTCATTGCAAGATAAATAATTTCCGTGGCGCCATTTCCCACCAGGATATTATCGCAGGCAATCCCTAAATGATTACTTAACAAAAGAGTAAGCTTCCTGCAGTAAGTATCAGGATAGCGGAAAATACTCTGTAGATTTTCCTTTATTATCTTCTCTAATCCCAGAGAAGTTCCCCAGGGATTTACATTAGCACTGAAATCAATAATTTCCTCAGGTGAAATTCCGTATTTTTCTGCTACCTGATAGATACCTCCGCCATGGGAAAATTTAGAAACTTTAATTTTCTTCACCCCGAACCCCTGCTATAATTTCTGTGCGGTAAAACTTTAAATGATTTCCCCATACTGTTTTTATCTTTTCCTCAAGCTTATCAATTCTGGAAAAATCAAAAGGAAGAAGAATTCCCATCACAGTGCCGCTATGAGCTACATTTACTCCTAATGCTCCCATTTTTCTTGAAAGGCAAACTATTTTGTAAAGTTCAGGTTTGTATAAAATTATCTGGTTGCACAGAGAAGATAGTGTTGCTCCAACCCCTACCAGCTCAGGATTTTCTCTTTTTATTCCCTCTTTGACCAGAGTGTAGGCTTCTTTAATGAGCTGCTCATTTACCTTATGCAAAATATGCAGGTCTTTTCTACGGTTAAAAGAAAGAGTGTCCACTTTCCCCCCGCGGTCAATAATTAAAATCTTCATGGGAGGAGGATAACCAAGCTCTTCTATGAGGATACCTCTTATATGGTCAAAACAAACTACTCCCTTATACATTATTCCATCTGTAGGTTCAATTTCTGCAGCTATTCTGGCAATCTCAGAGGGAATGATTTTTTTTCCAAAAAGATTTGCCACCGCCTGGCAACTACCTGCAATATCAGCTGTGCTGCTTGCCATCCCCTTGCCTACAGGTATCTTAGAATATATGCGTAAGCTTAAAGATAAAGTTTCCTCATTTAAAAAATAAAGCATCTTTTTCACCGCCGCGCCTGCTTTTACCTTACCTGGCGGAAAATCAATCTTTTCGCCCTCGTTTGAAGAAAAGGCAAAGATGTGAGAAAAAATTTTTACCGGGCAGGTTATATGAAAACTAACCCCATCAATTCTACCCTGCACTAATTCTCCACAACTTCCTGGCACCTTTACACTTGCTACTTGCATTTATTTAATTTATTATTAATTTCCCTTGCAACCTTCGCTTCTTCAAAAGTAGCCATCTGGCTGATTATCTTCGCGCTTGCCTCTATTAAAGACATGGCAAGTGCCGCTCCTGTTCCTTCTCCCAATCTAAGGTCTAAATCTAAAAGCGGAACAAGCTTAAGATGCTCAAGCGCTATTCTATGACCTTTTTCTCCAGAAAGATGGGAAGCAAATAAATAATCCCTCAGCTTCGGACAAAGCTCTGTAGCTATTAAAGCACCCGCTGTACAGATAAATCCATCCAAAACCACAGGCACCTTATAGCTTGCTGCAGCTATGATACATCCGGCAATCCCACCTATCTCATATCCTCCCACCCTGGATAAAACATCAAGTGGACCCCTGACATGGGGCAGATGAAACTGTAAAGCTTTCCTGACCACATCAACCTTTCTTTGCCAGATTTTATCATCCACACCTGTTCCTCTACCTGTTACATCCTCCACCTTTTCCCCGCTTATAGCTGCAAGGATGGCACTGCTGGAGGTGGTATTGGCAATACCCATATCTCCAACACCTACCATATCCACAGGATTTTTTTTATACTCTTCCTCAAAAACCTCAATCCCCACCTCAACACACTGTATTGCCTCTTCTTTGGTCATCGCCTTTTCTTTAAGCATATTTTTTGTTCCATAACCTACTTTTTTCATTTTAAGCAAAGGGTGAGGTTCAATATCCTCTGCAACTCCCATATCTACTATCACAACCTCTGCTCCCACATGCTCTGTTAGAACATTTATTGCTGCACCACCCTTTAAAAAGTTGTAAACCATCTGGCAGGTTACTTCTTTAGGATAAGCAGAAACCCCCTCCTCTGCCACTCCATGGTCACCAGCAAAAACAAAAATAACCTTCCGCCCAAAAGAAGGATTTAAATTTTCCTTAATAGCAACAAGTCTTTTTGCTATATCTTCAAGTTTTCCCAGGCTTCCCTGAGGTTTTGTAAGATTATCCAATCTTTTTTGTGCCTCAGTAAACATTTCAAGCCGCACAGAAACTATCTTGCTCACAACCTCATCAATTTTACCCACATTATCCTCCAGTTTCCAATATATAGGAGCTTATTGCCTCCAGGCCATCTACGATTCTCGGGCCAGGACGCTCTATGGTATTTGGGTCAAGCTCATAAATCTGTCCTTTTTTAACTGCTTCCGTATGAGCTAACTGAGAATCGTTTAAAAATTGAGGAAGAAAACTTTGTTTCCCCCCCATACTGGAACAGAGTATAATTTGAGGATTGCGAGCTAAAACTATTTCTCTACTTATTATCTTCCATCCTTTTAAATCATGTGCTATGTTTTTTCCTCCTGCTATAAGCAAAAGTTCATGGAAAAAAGTCTCATCTCCCGCCGTCCAGAGCTCAGGATACCACATCAGCCATAAAACCCTTGGTCTTTTCTCCTCGGGTATACTTTCACTCTTTTCTTTAATAAGATTTATCTTCTCCTGGAGCCTTTTAACTAATTTTTCCGCATCTTCTTCATACCCCGTAGCTTTTCCCACAAGCGTAATATTTCCCAAGACATCCTGTAAAGATTCAGGATGAAGAGCTATAACCGTTAAACCAAGCTCTTTTAATCTCTGGATATTTTCTTCTCCAGTACGGTAAGCAGCAACCACAAGGTCTGGACTTTTTGCCACAATGGCTTCAATGTTAGGAGTTGAGAATCCACCCACCTTATCTACTTTTAGCACTTCTAAAGGAAAATCACAGTATTCGGTAACCCCTACAACCTTATCTCCGGCTCCAATAGCAAAAAGAATTTCTGTATTAGAGGGAGATAAGGAAACAATTTTTTCAGGTTTTTTACTAACCGTCACCTTTTCCCCAAAATCATCCACCATTTCCTGAAAAAATACAACTTCTTTTTCTTTTTGGCTCGCCCACCAATTCCACCCAAACCAGCTTCCCGCTATTCCCAGAATAGCAACCAGCAAAGCGATAATCAGGCGCTTTTTTGCTCTTATGAAACCCATGTAAACCTCCTGCGATTGTCTTAAGTATTGTCAAACAAAAAAGCCCTGGCCTCCTTCTTCTCGGAAGACCAGGGCTTTTATTATTCAAATAAAAAACCCGCAACTTCTCATTCTCGCGAAGAAGAGGGGTAACTTGTCTACAGGCAGGTATTCTGACTTCCGGCATGAAACTTTTTTCCTACTCTCCACCCCTTCCCACAATAGTTAGCTTCCTACATCACCAGCCATTGCAGTGGTTTTTTACCTACCCTCAGGTAGATAAGGTGGATTTCGTTCCGGTCACAGCGGCGCGACCGTGAGGGATTTTCACCCTCTTCCCTCTTAACCTGTAAAAGGGACCTGCGGAACACATACCTTTATATTAAAAAGAGCATAATTAAAGTATAACCAGGGGAAAATTTTTGTCAA
>JACUUP010000009.1 GCA_014859225.1 Candidatus Aerophobota bacterium | reverse complement strand
GGCAGGAAAAACCACTACCATAAGGATGCTTACTGGGCTTTCCACTCCTACAGAAGGAGAAGCCTCTGTTTTAGGCTTTGATATTAACTCAGAGATTACCCGGGCCAAAAGATATGTGGGAGTTGTTCCAGAGACCTCAAACCTCTACGATGAACTGTCCTGCTTGGATAATCTTTTGTTTATGGGAGCACTCTACGGTGTATCCCGCAGTGAACGGAAAAAAAGAGCAAAAGACCTGTTAAAAACATTTGGACTTGATAAGCGAAAAGATGATCTTTTTCGCACCCTCTCCCGTGGTATGAAAAGAGCCTTGACTATTACCTCTTCATTAATACACCAACCTCGTCTTCTTTTTCTTGACGAGCCAACAGTGGGTCTTGATGCCATAGCTGCTCGCTCTGTGCGCAATTTAATCAGAAGCTTTCATCAAGAAGGATTAACCATTTTTCTTACCACCCATTACCTTGAGGAGGCAGACCTTTTATGTGACAGAATTGCCATTTTGGTTAAGGGAAAAATTATAAAAACTGATACGCCGCAGGCTTTAAAAAATCTTACTGAGAAAGAATCAGTAATTGAATTTGAATTCGCTCAAAAAATTTCTGAATTTCTACAAGATATATCTACTATATTGCATTATGCTCAAGTAGTTCCCATAAATGATAGAAAAATTCGAATCTATGGGGGTCTTCCCAGTGAAATATACAGTGAGATAGTAACCTTTGCCAAAAATAAAGGAATTGAAATAAGGGTAATCCAGAGTATAAGAACAACTCTTGAGGATGCCTTTATTAAGATTACAGGTTTAAGTCCAGCTATTATGGCAACGGAGAAAGGGAAAAGATAATATGTGGTTTGACAATCTGCGAGCTATATACTATATTGTCTTGAAAGATATGAGGACATATTACCTCAAACCTCCCGCAGTTAGCTGGGGAGTAGTTTTTCCCTTTGCCTGGATTTTAGCCTTCTACCTTAGAAACCCACAAGATTTTACACAGCTCGTGCCTGGACTTATTGCCATGACAATTTTATTTAGCACAACTGCTGCAGAGGCTGTGGTTATTAATTTTGAGCTTCGTCTTGGTTCGCTGGAAAGACTACTCCTGGCACCTATTGGCTCTTCCACTGTTCTTTTGGGAAAAGTACTGGGAGGCTCCATTTTCGGTCTTATGATGGTTACTATAGTAACTTTTTCGTCATGCTTTATCCTGAAACTCTCTCCTAATATTTTTTATCTTACACTAACACTCATTTTATCACTTCTTGTTTTCTCCTCTCTGGGTGCGCTTTTATGTGTTTTGGTAAAGGAGGCGTTTGAAGCTCAGACCTTGCTCAACCTGCCCCGCTTTTTAATGATATTTCTCTCGGGCGTTGTTTATCCCGTATCAGCTATGCCCGATAAGCTGAGGTATCTTGCCCATACGATGCCTCTCACCTATACGATTGGGGGACTCCAGTGGTCTTTTTCAAGAATCTGTAGTAGAGTTTTTTTCATAGACATTGTAGCTCTCGTAGGATTTTTGGTGCTTTTTATTTTTCCAGCAATGAAGCTACTTCGCAGAAGGTTTGAATAGGTAATTTCTGTCCCCAAGTACAAACATATCTTATGGTAGCAAAGGATAGTTTTTAATGCAACTCAAATTGACAAAAATAATTTATAACATATACTAAAAAGGAAATATAAAGAAAGGAAAGGCTACATATGACAGAGAAAACAAGCCAGGATACGTCCTCACAGGAGCGGGTGCAGGAGAGGATACAAGAGAATATGAAAAACATTGCCCACAAACTCCTTGTAATAAGTGGAAAAGGAGGGGTAGGGAAAACAACAGTTGCGGTGAATCTTGCCTTTAGCTTAGCCCTTCAGGATAAAAAGGTAGCTCTTTTAGATGTTGATATTCACGGCCCAAATATAGCTAAGATGGTGGGAGCCGAAGGTACAAAATTGGGAGCGCTTCCTGACGGGAAAATAGAACCTATCTTTGTCCCTCCCGGAGTAAAGGTGGTGAGTATCTCACCTCTTCTTAAGAACGCCGATACCCCGGTTATCTGGCGAGGGCCTTTGAAGATGAAGCTTATAAGCCAGTTCCTCTCAGACGTTGATTGGGGTAGCTTAGATTATCTAATTATTGACTCACCCCCGGGTACAGGGGATGAGCCTTTAAGTTGTGCCCAGCTTATACCAGATTTAACTGGAGCAATTATCGTTACAACTCCCCAGGAGGTTGCCCTGCTTGACTCCCGCAAAGCAGTGAATTTTGCCAGGGCGGTTAATGTCCCCATAATTGGCATTGTTGAAAATATGAGCGGCTTTATTTGTCCTCATTGCAAAAAAGAGATTGAGCTTTTTAAAAAAGGTGGAGGAGAAAAAGCTGCCAGAGAGCTCGGTGTTCCTTTTTTAGGAAGATTGCCCCTTGACCCTTATATTGTCATCTCAGGTGATGAAGGAAAACCTTTTGTTATAGCTCAAAGGGAAGGTTCTGCAGCCCGGTATATGAGTAAGGTAACAGCTTCCATCCTCAAAGAAATTGGAGAGAAGACAAGAATATAAAGATATGCGAAATGATACGGTATTCCAAAAACTGATACCTCATAAATCTTAAGGGGAGAAGAGTCTTAAGTAATTATACATGGATTTGCCAGGTCTTTTCTGCATTTCCCATTGAAACTTTATCTTCCGAAACTTCACGATTCTACCAGCTGTATTGACATACTATTATTTGTTAGTATTTTATAAGTAAATGTAGATATAATTATTCTCCCCCAAAAGATATGAACAGGTCAAAATTAGAAAATATAACAAAAATATGTAAAGCCCTTTCCGACCCTACAAGATTGAAGATTTTTTTGCTTCTCACGGAAAAAACACTCTGTGTCAATGCCATAGTACGTTCTCTTGAGGTGTCTCAGCCCGCCGTGTCTCAGCATCTTAGAATCTTAAGAGAAGCAGGATTAGTATATGCAGAAAAAAGAGGTTACTGGATGCATTACTCAGCCAATAAAGAAAATGTGGAGCAATTTATGGGAGAATTTAATAATTTACTCAATAAATGATTAAGGGGTTGTGGCGATTGTTACTCTGGTTACCATTTTCCTCCGCCACCTCCACCAAAACCTCCACCACTAAACCCACCTCCACCAAAACCGCTTTTCCCCGAGGAAGCTGAGGCGCGAGGGGGTGAGGAAGAGAGAGTATCTCCCATCATGCGTAAACTTTCTCCCAGCTCGGCAACAAAAACCGGTGTATGGAAGCGCCCCCCCACCCAGAGAGAAGATTCATACCAGTTAGGAGGCGTTGTATATAAATCCTGAAAAGCCTCTGCCCATTCATCAGCCACTCCCATCGCCATGGCATAAGGTAAAATTTTATCAAATAAAAGAGGCTCTTCCTGCAGAAGTTTTCTAAGACGGTCTTTTTCTACTCTTTTTATAAACTCCCTTAAACCCAGAAGCTCATAAAGGATGTTTACGCCCTTTAGCGTAAGTCTGGGCATTACAAAGGAAAAAGCTATAATGATGGCTCCTGACAGGGGCATAGACACCATAATGTCTAATCTAACAAAAGCTCTGGCAAGAAAAAATCCTATAAATATAAGAAAAAGCCCGAAGCCAAAATAAACTTTTCTTATTTTATCAGGTTGGGCAGAAAAATATCCCTCCCTGGTTAGCTCAGCATAGACGGAATTTTTTATACCTGAAAGATGCAGGTAAAATTTATTTTTCAAAGAGGAAAGGGCAACCTCTTTTTTCCCACCTTCAAAAATACCCATAAGAAAGGAACGCTCATGTTTTTTTAAGTTGGCATCGTTAGGATAATCCTCTTTTAAAAGGTTAAAAATATAATCCTTTTTGGAAAGAAAAAGAAGCTTTGTTGAGGCTACCTGTTTAATTTTAAAATAACCCCTCACTGCAAGGTCAATCACCATGGCAGTAATATCAGTAATATCAACTCTTTCATCAACAATGGTGCCAGCTTCTGAAGGTGTCAGCTTGGCTGGAGGATGGTATCTAACCATAACCGAGCGGCGCACATCAGGATTTTTCCCTGTGGCAAGCCAGAGCAAAAACATAAATATGAAAACTACGATGGGCAAAACAAAAAATCCATTGTCCTGGAAAAACCACAAGGTTTCAAGGAGAGGGTGGGGCACATCCAGATATCCTTTGGGAAAAGATACAAGGATAGTTAAACCTTCTCGTGGGCGAAGGTTTTCCACGTTAAAGATAATATTTCCATCCTCTTCATACACGTTTGCCCTTGATGTGATGGAGCCCCATGGCCCACTGAAACTTTCCCAGGAAAGCTCCTCAAAAAACTCCTCCTGGGTAATCCTATCAGGAAAGCCAACCACAGCTTCTGTTCTTATAATTGGAACATCCCACTCATCTCCTGTAACATTCCAGTAGAGCTCATCATGACTTTCAAAGTAGTTGATGGCACGCTTAACCTGGTAAAATATGTGATAAGTGTTAATACCCTGAACATACCTATCAGGATTGCCAATTCTTATCCTTATATATCTTCCCTCGTTTGTGACCTTGAACTGGTAATCTTCTCCTGTCTCATCCTCTACGGAAAAAATTTTCAAACGCAAATTATAGTTATAAGCTCCTCTTTTATATTTAACCGGAATATCCCGGTAGATTCCCCGAGAAGACTCTGCTTGAAAATCTACCGTTATTTTTTCAACTACGCTGAGGGTGCTATCTTTGCCTATGTTGATTTGTGAGGTAAAATCCTGGATGACCCAGGGAAAAGCAGCAAAGGCAAAAATAAAAAGTAAGAATATAACAAAAAGACCTGCAACGTGTGCACATCTTATCATAATAAGTTCCTGTATTTTAATTAAAACTTAACTTTAACAACTTCTCTTTCTATCTCTGAGGGGAGCAAGAAGTATTCAGCTTTCTTAAATCCAAACCAGCTTGCAATTAAATTGCTGGGAAAAGCTTCGGTCATTATATTCATATCCCTGACTACAGCGTTGTAGTAACGACGGGCAAGTTGAATGTCTTCCTCAAGTTTTGCCAGGGTGGACTGCAGTTCAATAAAGTTTTGATTAGCCTTCAGTTCGGGGTAGCTTTCAGCAAGAGCAAAAAGACTTTTTAAAGTTGATGATAAAAAGTTCTCTGCCTCACCTTTTTTCTCACCCGGCTCTGTTACCTGCATCGCTTTACTTCTTGCATTTATAACTTCCTCCAGAGTTTTTCTCTCGTGGGATGCATAACCTTTTACTGTCTCCACAAGATTTGGAATTAAGTCATATCTTCTTTTAAGTTGCACATCCACATCTGACCAGGCCTGCTTCACCCGAAATTTTAAATCAACCAATTTGTTATAAATAGCAACTATCACTACCAAAATGCCAACCACTATTACTGTTAGAGCTATCCATACTACCATGTATCTCACCTCAACTTTCAAAGAGTTAGGTCCTGGACATTTGACATTTCCTCTATCTTAACTGAATTTATTCCTGATGCCTTTTTACAGAGTATTAAGCAGAGCTATTTATTTAAACTTTAAAACAAGGGCAGGATGATTTTTTCTTAGGAAGTGAGAGTGTGAAAAATTACATGTCAAATGCTCAAGACCTGACCCCCTCAAATACTCATGCTAAAAGAGCCTTCTCTGTTTGCTTATCAAAAAGGTGAATATCCTCGGGTTTAAACTTGAGGTAGATGGTTTTTCCTACCGCAGTATCTACCTCACGCAAGCTAACCACTTTAAGCTCAACATCATCAAGTTTAACTGTTACAATTTTGGTCTCGCCTAAGGGCTCTACCACCTCAACTAGGGAAGGAGCAGATTGCTCATCCCTTTTATCGGCTAAAACAACAATCCTCTCAGGTCTTATACCCAGGATAGCCTCACATCCAACATACTTCTCATCAACTTTACCTCTTAGCTCAAAAGTAGCTTTTTTTTCTCCTGTTGTTAGGGAAATTTGCGTTGGTTTTTCAATCTTTGTCTCAAGAAAGTTCATGGCTGGCTCACCTAAAAAACCTGCCACAAATATATTTTTAGGATGATTCCAGAGCTCATCAACTGTCCCGGTTTGCTGAATCTCACCCAGATGCATAACGATTATTCTGTCAGCAAGGGATACTGCTTCTTCCTGGTCGTGGGTAACATAGATTGTTGTAGCTTTAAGCTCATCATGGATTCTTCTAATTCTTGCCCTGAGAAGAACGCGCACCCTCTGGTCCATATGGGATAAGGGCTCATCCAGCAAAAAAACATTTGGTTCTCTAATAAGTGCCCGGGCAAGGGAAACCCTTTGTTGCTGACCACCACTTAAATGGGAGGGCTTCCTATTTAAAACATCGGTTAAATCAAGCATATCGGCAATTTGTTTAACTTTTTCATCTATTTGTTTTCTTTTCATCCCCCCTGCCTCAAGGGGAAAGGCAATGTTCTCATAAATAGTTAAGGGGGCATAAAGGGCATAGGTTTCAAAGGCAAGGGCGATATTTCTCTCACGCGGGGAGAGCTTGTTAACCAGCTTCCCATCAAATAAAAGCTCACCTTTAGTTATATCCTCAAGCCCGGCAATCATGCGCAGTGTGGATGATTTTCCACACCCAGAAGGACCAAGGATGGCTAAAAATTCCCCATCTTCACAGTGAAAACTTACCTCTTTTACGGCTAAAACACCTCCGGCATAAATTTTCCATATATTTTTAGCATCAACTCTACTCATTATCCTACCTTTTAGATAGTTCTAAGGTTTTTTTGAAAAAGTGAATATGAGTCTGGTCAAAGTCAAGGTAGACTTTATCTGAAATGCCCCAGTTAACTTTTTTATTCTTTTTTGCTATCAAGAAGGTATCTTTTAGCTCAAAGGTAACTATGCTGCTATCTGCCTCATGCTCAACTGCATAAACGGGAAGCTGGAAGGAGTTGGGAGATAGCTTTTCCTCGGACACTCCAACATAAACAGGTCTTATTCCAATACGCACCTTAAGTTTACCATTCTCCTGCCGGGCTATCCTTTGTGCTTTTTCCAGGATTTCTTTTTGAATCTCAAAAGAAAACTCATCATTGACTTTAAATAAAAACTTATCATCCACGCTAACAAGCTCACCATCTATCAGGTTAATGGGAGGATCACCTATGAGCCTTGCTACAAAATCAGTTACCGGAGATAAATAAACATCTTCGGCTGTTCCAATTTGTTCAACCAAACCAGCTCTTAAAATGAGGATGCGGTCAGATAAAGCTAAGGCTTCCTTGTAGTCATGGGTTACATAAATGATGGTTGTTCCAAGTTTTGTGGCCAGTCTTTTAAGGGTTGTTCTTGCTGCTACTTTTAGTTTAGCATCAAGGTGAGCTATGGGCTCATCTAAAAGGTAAACCCTTGGCCTTCTCACCATGGCCCGGGCAAGGGAGACTCTTTGTCTTTGCCCGCCACTTAAATGCTGGGGGCGTCTGTCCAGAAGCTCACCAATCCCTAAAAGATTTGCCATCTCCTCAACTCTTTTTCTTTCCTCTTTGGAGGATAGTTTCTCTTTCCTTGTGGGAGCTTTCAAGGGAAAGGCAATGTTCTCATAGACAGAAAAATGTGGATAAAGGCTGTAGTTCTCAAAAGCCATGGCAACATCTCTTTCCTGGGGAGGAAGCTCATTAACAAGCTCATCACCGATGTATATTTTCCCGGAATCAGGCTTTTTTATCCCGGCAATGAGCTCAAGGGTTGTGGTTTTTCCTGCACCAGATGGACCTAAGAAAGTGAAAAACTCACCATCCTTACAGCTAAAACTAACATCATTAACCGCTACAAGTCTTCCATAGCTTTTAGTTAAATTTTCAACTTTAACTTCGGCCATCTTATCAGGCTCCCTTTCCTTTCTCTTCTTTTTCCTTAGGGCGAGGACCATATTTTAGCATGAAAAAAACAAAAAAAGCACCTACAACTGTGGCAATCCATACCGGGCCAAATTTCTCTAAAACACCAAGCCACACAAGATGAAAACCAAAGAAAAAGATAAGTCCCCAGAAAAGTCTATTTCCCCAGGTCATGGCTTACAATCCTTTTTAGTTTTTTATCCTTTAACCGCACCAAAAGTTAGACCTCTGATTATGAAGCGTTGCATGAACCAACCACCAATTAGGGTAGGTAAAATGGCAATACCAACTCCCACCGCCATTGGCCCCCACATAACCACTACAGAGCCCCAGTGTGATATTAACCCAAAAGATACTGTTCTTGCAACTGTTCGGGTAAATATATAACCAAAAAAGAACTCATTCCAGGAAAATATGAGGCAAAATATAGTTGTAATTGCTGCACCCGGTGCAATCAAAGGAAATATGACCCTGCGAAAGATAGTTAACCTGCTGTAACCATCCACCATAGCGGCGTACTCAAGTTCTTCCGGAATTTCCCTGAAAAATCCGTATAATAAGAAGGTGGCAAATGACATATTAAAGTAAAGATATAATAAAACTAATCCCATATGTGTATCAAGAAGCCCCCAGTTTCTGAAAACAAAAAAGAAAGGTATGGCCGCTACAGCGGGAGGAAACATCCTCGTTGTTAAGGTGAAAAAGAGAAGATGCCCCTCACCTGTATTGAACCTGGCAAAACTGTAGCCAGCCGGAAGTGAGACTGCCATCACCAGAGCTGTGCTGGCAACAGTTACGATAGCACTATTTTTCATTTCTCTTAAAAGTGGCATCTTATAAAATTCATAAATGTAGTTTTCTAAAGTGGGGATAAAAAATATTCGGGTAGGCACCATAATATCAACCCTTCCTTTAAACGAGGTCACAAATATCCATGCTATAGGAAAGACAAAAACAAATAAAAGAATGGCTACTCCTATCCAGAATAGTGTCTTTTTCAGTAACACCGCTTTTGCCATTTTTTAGCTCCTGTTTTCATAAAATTTACAGCTACCTTGCGGCTCCCAGGGCTTTTATTAACTGCCGGTATAAAAGCACACCAATAATAATTGTCATATAAAGAGCAATTAAAGCCAGCGTTGCCCCTTCTCCTATATCAAACCGTATAAATGCAATCCTGTAAATATACCAATCTAATGTTTCTGTCCCCGCCCCAGCTTGAGTGGTTCCAACAAGTGGGTCAAAGATTCTGATCAACCACATTAGGCGAAGTAGAGCAATGATCATTATAAACGGCTTTAACATGGGCAAAGTTAGTTTCCTGAAAGTAAACCAGGAAGAGGCCCCATCAACATTTGCCGCTTCAAATGCATCTTTGGGCATCCCTCTTAAAGCTGCAAGAAAAACAAAAATAGAGAAAGGAAGCCATTTCCATATTTCCATAAACATAATGGCATATAGTGCAACTCCTTCCATTGAAAGAAAGGCAATCTTAGGAAATCCAATCCAGCTTAGCATTAAGTTTATTATTCCCATCTGAGGGTCAAGGAAGTATTTCCACATCAGCGACATAGCAAGGGGTGATACCACAAGAGGTAAAAGACAAAGTCCCCGGATTGTATTTTGCCCTCTGAACTCCCTGTTCAAGAAAATTGCAATTCCAAGACCAAGAGCTACCTCAAGAATTACACATACAACTACTACATGGGCTGTTCTACCAAGAGACATCCAGAATAATGAATCGTGCAGTACCTTTCTATAATTTTCCAACCCGATAAACTCAGGAGCTCTTATTAAAATAGCCTCATGAAAAGACATATACAGGCAGTAAAAGAGCGGGTAAAAGGCAAATACTCCCAGAACTACTAAAAGTGGGATTAAAAAAAACCATTTAATATACCTTTCACTGGTAAGAGTTTCCAGCACTGTTTTTCTTTTCCCAACCACTATGGGTGCTCTTTCCACTTTTGCTTCATCCCCCTGGGTCAACATTTACATCAGTCCTCCCTTTTGTTAGTTTTTACGAGAGGAACCCCTGGAGATAAGAATTTACTCCAGGTGTCCCTCATCATTCTAACTACTTATCTCAAGACGGGCAGTTTTCCAAACTTTGTTTGCAGTTCAGTAAAAGTCTTTACCCACTCTTCCACACCCCTCTCTGGTGTCAGAGCGCCCCTTGCAACATTGTGACACAGCTCAGTCATGTAATCGTAAATTTTGCCGAAAGCAGCGCTATTGAAATGTAGATAGGTGCTTACAAATGGATACTGATAATCCCAGGTCTCAAGCATGGTAGGTATCCACCCAGTTGTCTCATGCAGTGCCGGGTCTCTATACATAGGCTCTTCCACAACGTCCCTGCGCGAGGGGACAAATCCTGCCTCTATCCATGCCTTGTGAACCTCATAGGAGCCCATATACTTGGAAAGCCAGTAAGCTCCCTCAGGGTTTTTACTATCCCGGGCAACGGCAAAATGGAAATTACCACAGTAAGGTTGCTTCATCGGAGTTGGAGCACCGCCAATCCTGGCATCAGCGGCAACATCAGGTCCCCATGCACTCATCCAGGGATAACAACTATCATACAAGGTAGGCGCAATGATGATATTTCCCGCGGAAAACTGTGCCATAACAAAATCCCAGAAAGCGTTTAAGGTTCCAGGAGGAGTAAACTGGAGCAGGTCCACATATATCTCAAAAGCAGCTTTTAATAGAGCTTTATCTCGCGGGGTTATCTTAAACCCTATTGCATTACCTTCCTTGTCCCTGATTGTCCTGGCCCAACGTCCACCCATACCCCAGAGGATGGCGGTTATCTCATCCTGAACATGGGGGAATCTACCAGCCATAAGACCTAAACCGTAAAGGTCATGCTTGAGCGGTCTACCCTTTAACAGTTCTCCCCTTTTTCTGGTGAAAAACTCAGCCTGGTCACGCAACTGGCTAAAATCAAGAGCAGGAGCAAGTTCGTACCCATACTTTTTCCTGAAATTTTCTCTTTCCTGAGGGTGATTGAATACATCATCACGATACATCATCATTAATGTATAGCACTCATAGGGCCATCCATAAGCTACTCCCTCGCGGGTGGAAGCCATACGCATAAGACCCGCATCAAGATAAGCCAAATCTCGCCTTATCGCTTCCACTCCTTCAGGCTCATACTTTTTAGCAAGCTCTTCCAGAGACCAAAGGTAAGGCGCCCACTCATTTGTCCAGGAAGCTTCCACAATAACAACATCATAGGCTCCGGTTTTTCCCACAAGCTCTATGTTTTCCTTAGCGTACATTACTGCAAATAGCATAACCTCAGTGTTAACCTTAATTCCTGTTTTTTCCTCAAACTTTCTAACAAACGGGAGCAAAGTATCCTCTTCCCCTCCTGCCTCAAGAGCTAAAGTCAGGGCCCTTTTGTTTGCTATCTCTGGAATATCAGCTAAACCAAACCTTTTCTCAGCGCTAAAAACCTGGCCTGCAAACAGGAGAAGAAAGCTCACCACTACCGCGACCGATATTACAATCATACTTTTTTTCATGCTTTACTCCTTTCTTTATTGGAGTATATTTTCGTATAACTTAACTTTCGGTGGAAGTTTCCTTCACATAAATATCAATACAACCTGCCGTTTCAGTAGTTAACCCCAAGCTAAAGTAGCCTACCTGCCTTATCACCTCCTCTTCGGCTTTTGTCTTTAGCTTTTTTCTTAGCTATCTTGTTAATATTAATTAAAACTATCATAATCTATCTTTTCAAAAGTTCTTTGCCCCTTTTATCTGTTTTGATAAGTGCTTCGTAAAGCATATCAGCGGTAACAGGAAATGGTTCATTGTTGAACCATCCTATTCTTTCAAAGGATTCGTTAATTGCCTTCATCAAAAGCTCCCTGGGTGCATCTTTTAAACCAATTTGAGCTAATGTTACAGGTAAACCAACTGAATAACAAAATCTGAATACCTTATCTTTCACTTCCTCTGGCTGATTTTCCAGAACTATATGGGCAAGGGTAGAAAAACCAACGATCTCTCCGTGAAGATACTGTTGTGTCTCCTTCAAGCCGGTAAATCCCACCTGATAACCATGAGCTATAGAAAGTCCACAGTTCTCGAAAGATACACTACTTGCATAAACACAGGCTTCCACAACCTTTTCCACAACCTCATTTACTACCCTTTTCTGGAGGAATTTCTTTGCCTCCTCTCCATACTCTATCACCGCATCAGTGCACCAGCGGGCAAGGCAAAGAGCTGATTCACCCACACTACCTCCATGGAAATTTATGACAGATGCTTTCCAGCAGGCTTCAGCCTCAAACTTTGTAGATATAGCATCTCCCATCCCGGCAACAAAAAACCTTATTGGCGCCTTTGCTATTATATCTGTGCTTGCTAAAACCAGGTCCGGGTTTTTCGGACGAATAACAAGCTCTTCAAAAACATGCTCATCTGTGTATATGGGAGCCTGAGCGCTGCATGCCGCATCTGTAGCAGCAATAGTAGGAACCAAAGCTAAAGGCACTTCAAGATAATAGGAGACTACCTTTGCTGCATCTACCGCCTTTCCTCCCCCTGCTCCAATTAAAAAATTAACCTTGTTTTTCTTTCCAATATCTACCAGCCGGTTAACCTCACTTCTTGTGCTCTCTCCTGTAAATTTTTCTACTATACAATCTATATTGTGTTGTTTAAGGCTCTCTTTAATTGCCTCCTGAGACACAGATAGAGCTGTTGGACCTCCCATTAAAAGTGCTTTTGTTCCCCCCATTGCCGACACATACTTTCCAATCTCCTTAATGGCTCCTGCTCCTTGCACATACTTGGATGGATTACCAATGATGAGGCTCATTTCATCTTACCTCCTTTTTCATAATTCTACTTAGCTATCATAACAGTTCATGAGAGGCCTGCAACTTCTCTTAAAACTTTCAGGAAATATTTGTAATTTTCTAAAGAAACATCGGGTGGAACAAAATGGTCCACCGCAGGAAAATATCCTCCTTGAGAAAGTAAAAAAGGAACCTTTTTCATAACTTCTTCTTTTATTGCTCGCCTATCCTTAGCCAGCGCTCTTTTATCTATATTGCCTATAAGTATAAAATTTTTGCCGTATCTTTTCCTGAGTTTCACTGCATCCATCCCTGCGGTTACTTCCAAAGGATACTGTCCATTTATCCCACTTTCTATCCAGAGTGGTATGAGCTCTTCGGTATTACCATCAGAGTCCACCAGAATTAATTCTACCCCGTTATTTCTTAAAAGCTCGTTAATCTTCTTGTAACGGGGCATCATAAATTCCCTGAATATTTGAGGAGAAATTAAAGAGCCTGTCTTGTAAGCCATATCTTCCCAGTACCAGGCAAAATCAATTTGAACATCTTTTAGCACCCTCTTGATTATCTCAATTTCAAAATATTCCATCCACTCTAAAATTTCGCGGATAAATACAGGCTCATCGTAATACATACAACATAAATTTTCCAGACCTACAAACTCCCTTATTAAACCAAAAAAACTCCCCACACCCAGACCTAAAGGATAGCTCCTTTCCCTCCAGCACCTTACCTCATCCTCCCACCAGGCGGGAAAACGGGTGGGAATGTGAGGGTCAAGTCGTTTTTTATATGCTTCCCAATCCTTTCTATTTTTAACCGGGTACTCCAGCCACTCAGGCATCCTCTCAGGCTCTTTTTTGTATTCCCTGTATTTTATTCCAGACTCACCAATAACAATCCTTGTTCTTGTATTCTCCTTTATTATTTTTCTTTCAAAAAGTGGAATAAGTGGCGGAACATAAGGAGGCCCAAAACACTGACCAAGAGAAATAATGTTAGACTTAACAGGAATTACCTCTGTTCTATTAAATCCGAAATAGTCAGCCCTGTGTTCGTTAGATAATAGGGCAAGTGATGCACCTTCTTTTGTCCAGCGAACACAGGTATCATACCAGAACCACTGGTGCCAGGAAGGTATAAAAAGGGCATCTTGTAACTGGAACCGGGCTATCTTTAAAAATTGTTCTCTACCCGTCATCCTTAACTCCTTAAGGGAACAGGTTACTTTGCCTAAACTCCGGAAAAGGCACTAAATCCCCCATCCACAGGAATGAGGGCACCGGTAACAAACCTTGCTGCATCTGAGGAAAGCCAGATGCAAACTCCCGTTAAATCATCTGGATAACCAAACTCACCCATAGGAGTGTGAGCTATTATGGATTTTCCTCTCTCGGTAAGATTATCTTTATCATCTAAGAGAAGATGGTAGTTCATACGGGTCAGGAAAAAACCAGGGGCAACGGCATTCACCCTCACATTTTTACCATATTCTTTGGCAAAATGGACAGCAAGCCACCGGGTAAAATTATTAACTGCGGCCTTGGTAGCTGAGTATGCAGGCACCCTGCTTAAAGGACGAAAAGAGCTCGTTGAGGATATATTTATGATGGAACCACCTTCTTCGTTTGTAACCATGCTTTTGCCAAATATCTGACAGGGAAGTATTACTCCTGCAAACAGGTTCAGCTCCACCATTTTTTCCAGACCGGACAGGGATAGGTCAAAAAAGCTCAAATCCTTTGAGGTAGTCGCTTCCTCTATCATTCCTCCTGCTGCATTCACCAGGATATCCACCCTGCCAAAATCTTTTATTACCTTATTATGGCACATCATTATTTTTTTCTTATCCATAAGGTCTACATAATACCCTTTTGCCTTAATGCCTTCTTTTTTCAGATGAGCTACAACTGAGGAGGTACTCGCCTTATCACATATAGCAACTTTTGCTCCAGCTTTTCCCAACCCCTTAGCGATGGCAGAACCTAAGGTTCCCATCCCTCCTGTCACTACTGCTTTTTTTCCCTTAAGAGAAAATGTGCTGAGGATATCTTTCACTTATTCATCCACAAAAGTTTTGAATACCTGCTTACTACATCCCTATTCTCGGTAACGAATAAACACTCTTCCAACCTTTGCTTTGTGGCTCTTTCAAATAAGGTTCCATCTCTTTAGCAGTCCGCAAAGTAACCTCTTCTACGGGAGGGACTTTGCCCGGGGGAAATGCTTCAAGAATCTCATCTGCACACAAGGTTAAGTATTTAAGAAGAGCTACTACGGGTCTTTTAGCCTTTCTTGCACTTGCCCGCGTAGGGTCTCCTACCACTCCTTCGGGAGTTCCAGAAAGCTCAATGGCTGCATGTCCTTCTCCTTCTGACCAGCGATGAGGTCTGTGGAAAGATTCTGCTGCATCCATCCAGTGGTCACCCGGAAGAAATCTTTTTGGCTGTGCTTTTTCTGCCACCTCCATGTCTATCATTTCAGGAAAAAGTAGAAGTCCCCAGGAAGTCTCAGTCTCATCTGCATGAACAAAAGGTGTCTCAAGAGAATCTTCCCTTACTCCAGGCACTAAAAATTCCCTTATGGCTTTCGGCCAGTCAAGCACCTGGAAAACACCAGGCAACTGATACCGATACATAAATTCATGCAGCGCGGTTTCCATTACCCAAAAATGTCCGTGGTTGTTTACAATAATCTGCTTGCGAAAACCGTCATTCCATAGACCCAGCATAACATAAATCAGCGTTTCTTTCACAACATCCGGGGGAATAATCACTGTTCCAGGTATCCCTATATGATGATAGGGATGTGCTCCATAATTTATGGGGTTAAAAGCGAGGTTCACAGGTTTTCCTTTTTTTGCAGTGTATCTTCTCACCCCTTCCAGTACCTGACTTACCTGAAAGCTATCGTGACCCGAAGGAGCATGTCTTCCATGGCACTCGGTTGAGCCTATAGTAATAAGGACAACGTCGTTTTTGCGTCGGTTCTCCACAAGCTTGTGGCGAGGTGTGGTTTGAATGTAGCTTCCCGCTTTTCCCAGCTCCGGGGGTGAAGGAATCTCATACTCCTTTAAGATAGCACCAATTTCCTCCTCTGATGCATCCCAAACTTCTTTTTTCATTTTTCCCACGGCACTATCTTCAAAGATAATAGCAGGATTTTCCGTAGTTATCCACATACCAGTTTTTCTTTCGCCAGGCATTTTCTCCTCCTGTAACTTATATTTCAGGACACGCGAGACGCTTGTCCTACTTTGTGGGTAGGACGGGCGTCCCCGCCTGTCCGAGCTATTCAATTTTGAACTCACTCATAATTTTTGGCAAAAAGCTTATACATCCTCATAGCGATAAATAATTTTCCCGTAAGGCAAGACAAAACTCATTATCCCGTAATAACCAGCTATCACTTTCTCTGGCGCAAGAATATAGGTAGGGTCTATTTCTGACCTTTCAAAATCTACCGAGCCTTTTCCTTTATAAAACATACCCTCCTTGGCTGTTACTTCACCTTCAGTAAGAATAAGCTGTCTCAAAGGAGGCTCATCTTCTGCCGCACCGGGAATTACCTTAAGAGAAAATATAGGACCTAAAGGAACTTCTTCTAACTTTGCTGGAACCTCACGAATACATAGACACTTCATTATTTTGGTGCGAACCCTTTCTACTTCTCCTCTTACCTGTTCTTTTTCAAAATGCAAAGAAACATTAGCTATCTTTTTACAATACCCCCAGATCTCTCGCCCTCCACAGAGGGGAATTTCTGAGTTCACATATAAAAATGGTTCATAAACACCCACATAATCCTTGTATCTTGCCTGAACATAAATTGCTGCTTCCTTACCACTTCCCTGATTGGTGAAAGGCTCATCCGATATCCAGGTAACCACTTTATTACCATTTGGCTCTAAGGGGTGGGGAAGAAGTTTTTCTACATTGGAAATATTGGTCTCATAAACAATCATCTGCACCTGAAAATCTATCCAGTACAAAGGTGGCGGAGGGTAAAGAGGTGAAATTACCGGATTACTATACCCCCACTCATTGACTTTTAACATGCTCTACCTCCTTAATTTTGAGATTTTTCCTTTGAAAAGTGGCTCACTCATGCTAAAAGAGCCTTCTCTGTTTGCTTATCAAAAAGGTGAATATCCTCGGGTTTAAACTTGAGGTAGATGGTTTTTCCTACCGCAGTATCTACCTCACGCAAGCTAACCACTTTAAGCTCAACATCATCAAGTTTAACTGTTACAATTTTGGTCTCGCCTAAGGGCTCTACCACCTCAACTAGGGAAGGAGCAGATTGCTCATCCCTTTTATCGGCTAAAACAACAATCCTCTCAGGTCTTATACCCAGGATAGCCTCACATCCAACATACTTCTCATCAACTTTACCTCTTAGCTCAAAAGTAGCTTTTTTTTCTCCTGTTGTTAGGGAAATTTGCGTTGGTTTTTCAATCTTTGTCTCAAGAAAGTTCATGGCTGGCTCACCTAAAAAACCTGCCACAAATATATTTTTAGGATGATTCCAGAGCTCATCAACTGTCCCGGTTTGCTGAATCTCACCCAGATGCATAACGATTATTCTGTCAGCAAGGGATACTGCTTCTTCCTGGTCGTGGGTAACATAGATTGTTGTAGCTTTAAGCTCATCATGGATTCTTCTAATTCTTGCCCTGAGAAGAACGCGCACCCTCTGGTCCATATGGGATAAGGGCTCATCCAGCAAAAAAACATTTGGTTCTCTAATAAGTGCCCGGGCAAGGGAAACCCTTTGTTGCTGACCACCACTTAAATGGGAGGGCTTCCTATTTAAAACATCGGTTAAATCAAGCATATCGGCAATTTGTTTAACTTTTTCATCTATTTGTTTTCTTTTCATCCCCCCTGCCTCAAGGGGAAAGGCAATGTTCTCATAAATAGTTAAGGGGGCATAAAGGGCATAGGTTTCAAAGGCAAGGGCGATATTTCTCTCACGCGGGGAGAGCTTGTTAACCAGCTTCCCATCAAATAAAAGCTCACCTTTAGTTATATCCTCAAGCCCGGCAATCATGCGCAGTGTGGATGATTTTCCACACCCAGAAGGACCAAGGATGGCTAAAAATTCCCCATCTTCACAGTGAAAACTTACCTCTTTTACGGCTAAAACACCTCCGGCATAAATTTTCCATATATTTTTAGCATCAACTCTACTCATTATCCTACCTTTTAGATAGTTCTAAGGTTTTTTTGAAAAAGTGAATATGAGTCTGGTCAAAGTCAAGGTAGACTTTATCTGAAATGCCCCAGTTAACTTTTTTATTCTTTTTTGCTATCAAGAAGGTATCTTTTAGCTCAAAGGTAACTATGCTGCTATCTGCCTCATGCTCAACTGCATAAACGGGAAGCTGGAAGGAGTTGGGAGATAGCTTTTCCTCGGACACTCCAACATAAACAGGTCTTATTCCAATACGCACCTTAAGTTTACCATTCTCCTGCCGGGCTATCCTTTGTGCTTTTTCCAGGATTTCTTTTTGAATCTCAAAAGAAAACTCATCATTGACTTTAAATAAAAACTTATCATCCACGCTAACAAGCTCACCATCTATCAGGTTAATGGGAGGATCACCTATGAGCCTTGCTACAAAATCAGTTACCGGAGATAAATAAACATCTTCGGCTGTTCCAATTTGTTCAACCAAACCAGCTCTTAAAATGAGGATGCGGTCAGATAAAGCTAAGGCTTCCTTGTAGTCATGGGTTACATAAATGATGGTTGTTCCAAGTTTTGTGGCCAGTCTTTTAAGGGTTGTTCTTGCTGCTACTTTTAGTTTAGCATCAAGGTGAGCTATGGGCTCATCTAAAAGGTAAACCCTTGGCCTTCTCACCATGGCCCGGGCAAGGGAGACTCTTTGTCTTTGCCCGCCACTTAAATGCTGGGGGCGTCTGTCCAGAAGCTCACCAATCCCTAAAAGATTTGCCATCTCCTCAACTCTTTTTCTTTCCTCTTTGGAGGATAGTTTCTCTTTCCTTGTGGGAGCTTTCAAGGGAAAGGCAATGTTCTCATAGACAGAAAAATGTGGATAAAGGCTGTAGTTCTCAAAAGCCATGGCAACATCTCTTTCCTGGGGAGGAAGCTCATTAACAAGCTCATCACCGATGTATATTTTCCCGGAATCAGGCTTTTTTATCCCGGCAATGAGCTCAAGGGTTGTGGTTTTTCCTGCACCAGATGGACCTAAGAAAGTGAAAAACTCACCATCCTTACAGCTAAAACTAACATCATTAACCGCTACAAGTCTTCCATAGCTTTTAGTTAAATTTTCAACTTTAACTTCGGCCATCTTATCAGGCTCCCTTTCCTTTCTCTTCTTTTTCCTTAGGGCGAGGACCATATTTTAGCATGAAAAACAGGGCAAAAAATCCTATTATTACTCCAACCCACAGAGGAGCAAATCTTTCCAAAAGCCCAACCCAGAAAAAAATAATACCAATAAAAAACACCATCCCCCAAAAAAGCCTATCCCCCCATTCCATTTTTAATCACCTCATATCCTCCAATTTTGCCACTCAGGCTCATCGCCCGTTCCAGAAACCTGGTTCCAACGCACAAACCCTCTTATGCTTCAAAGTAAAAAGGCTTTATCTTGCTATCCCTTTACCGCTCCAAATGTGAGTCCGCGGATTATGAATCGCTGCATGAACCAGGCAGCAGCTAATGTCGGTAAAATAGCAAGGCTCATCATTGCAGCCATTGGTCCCCACTGAATCTCTACAGAGCCCCAGAACACTGCTAACCCTACGGAAACTGTTCTGGCAACTCTGCGGGTAAAGAGAAAAGCAAAGAAAAACTCATTCCATGCCCATATAAGACAAAATATAGTTGTAACTGCTGCTCCTGGCCTTATCAATGGAAATATAACCTTGCGGAAGGTAGCCAACCTGCTATACCCATCCACCATAGCAGAGTGTTCAAGCTCTTCCGGAATCTCTCTAAAAAATCCATATAATAAAAAGGTGGCAAATGACATATTAAAGTACAAATATAGTAAAACTAATCCAATGTGTGTATCCAAAAGCCCCATATTTCTAAAAAGAAAAAAGAAAGGTAGTGCTGCTACTACACCGGGGAACATCCTCGTGGAAATAGTTATAAAAAGTAGATGTCCCCCACCTGTATTGAATCGGGAAAAGCTATAGGCAGCGGGTAGTGAGACAGCCATCACCAGAGCTGTGCTGGCAAAGGTTATAATCAGAGCATTCCTGAATTCCATTATAGATGGCCTGACGGTAACCAAATACCGGTAGTTGTAAAGAGTAGGGGAAAAAACTAATTTTTCGGGCCTAAAAATATCGGCAACTGATTTTAACGAGGTCACATATACCCAGACTATTGGCCATAGGAATCCAACTAAGATAATAACTACGGCGAACCAAAATAGTGCTCGCCTCATTTTATCCTCCTTTTATGCTAAGTGGAATTGTCAAAAACTAACTATCTTGCTGCTCCCAGAGCTTTCATCAACTGTCGGAACAAGACAGCACAAAGAACAATGGTTATATATAGAGAAAATATTGCCAGCGCTCCTGCTTTTCCCACATCAAAGAAAACGAAAGCAATTCTGTAAACCATCCAATCTAATAGCTCTGTTCCCACACCACCTCGCGTGGTTCCATAGAGAGGGTCAAATATTCTTATTAACCACATCGTCCGCAGCAAGATGACAATGATGATAAGAGGCATCAATGACGGCAAAGTTAATTTCCGAAAAATAAACCAGCGAGAGGCTCCATCAACATTTGCCGCCTCAAGTGCGTCCTTTGGCATACCTTTCAAACCTGCAAGGATAACAAATATAGAGAAAGGAGTCCATTGCCAGATGGAAATAAGCATGATGCAATATATGGCAGTTTTTGGACTTGCAAACCACTCAACTCTGTCAAGACCAATCCACACCATAACTTGATTTACTATACCAAATTGAACGTGAAGCATGTAATTCCACATCAAGGACATAGCAAGTGGTGATATTAGAAGAGGTAAAAGGCAAACTCCCCGTATGGTGTTTTGTCCCTTAAATTCACGGTTAAGCAAAAGTGCGATTCCCATACCCAGAGCTAATTCAACAGCTATAGAGACGACTAACACATAAAAGGTGCGACCAAGAGCCAGCCAGAACACCATGTCGTGCAATACCATCCTATAGTTTTCCATTCCAATAAAAACAGACGGTTTTCTTAAAACATAGAATTGAAAAGACATATACAAGCAGTAAAACAGGGGATAGAACATAAATGCCGCCAATACTATTAAGAGTGGTACTACAAGAGCCCATCTGATATACTTCTCACCCGTGAGAAGTTGCCAAACTGTTTTTCTACCCCGCAATTTCACGGGTTCCCTTTCTACCCCAACTTTATCTCCACGATTTAACATGCAAGTTACCCTTTTGGTTTATTACGCTAATAAATGTTCGGTTATCCCTTATGGGTAGCCCTCGCTTTAAGATAGAGAGGTACCCCTGGAGATATTATAATCTTTACCCCAGGGATACCTTTTATTCACCTTTTTTTCTTACTTTAAGACTGGTAGCTTCCCATGTCTTGTCTGAAGGTCGGTGAATGTCCTAACCCACGCCTCCACACTTTCTGCCGGCGTCCTTTGCCGAATTGCATTCTCATGACATATAATGGTCATCATCTCATAGAGCTTACCGAATGCATCACTGTTAAAGTGTAGATACTCATCCACATCCGCCAACTGCTCATCCCATGTGTCAAGCGAGGGAGGTGCCCATCCAAATTGACGATGCCACTTTGGGTCCCTATATTGAGGCTCTTCCAGAACATCCCTTCTTACAGAGACCCATCCCCCTTCAGCCATTTCCTTTTGATTTTGATAAGAACCAATGTACTTTAAGAGCCAGTAAGCTGCCTCGGGATTTCTACTATCTATGCTGGGAGAGAAATGGAAAGCCCCGGTATAAGGTCGGTTACCCGGAACTAAAGCAGCAGCCGCCTTGGCACCAGTAATTTCGTCTTCAACGGAAGAAGCCCAATTCCACAAAGAATTGTATATGTGAGGTATGATGATGGTGTTTCCAGCCACGAACTGCGCTGTGGCAAAATCCCAATATCCGGCCAAGGTTCCAGGCGGAGCAAACGCAAGGTCCCTTACATAATCCTCGAAAGCCCACTGAAGTAGCTCTTTATCCTTTTCCGTTATCTTAAAACCTATAAGTTCACCTCTATCATCCCTTACTGCCCTGGCCCAACGTCCACCCCTGCTCCACAATCTCGCAGTCACCTCATCTTGAACGTGAGGATATCTACCAGCCATCATACTTAAACCATAAATGTCTTTCTCAAGAACCGTACCCTTTAACAACTCGCCTCTTTTCCTGGTAAAAAACTCACCCTGGTCGTGAAGCTGTCTCCAGGTTTGGGCTGGAGCTAACTCATACCCATATCTCTTTCTAAAATTTTCCTTCTCTAAGGGATAGTCAAATACATCCTTACGATAGATGTATATGAGAGTATATGTGTAGTAGGGTATTCCCATCAATGTTCCATCAATGGTGGAGCACATACGTAATAGGCCCGGGTCATGACCTGCTAAATATTCTTTAAAACCTTTTACTCCTTCGGGGTCATACTTTTTAGCCAGTTCATCCATGGGGTAAAGAAAATCTTCCCACTCATTTGTCCAGGAAGTTTCAGTAACAACAAGGTCATATGCTCCAGTTTTTGCTATTAGTTCCACAATTACCTTAGAATAAAGAGAGGCAAATACCATGGACTCGGAAGTGACCCTAACTCCTGTGTGGTCTTCAAACTTCTTAAGATAGGGGATTATCAAGTCTGCTGCGCCACCTGCCTCCAAAGCTACATGGATTGGCCTCTTATTTGCTATCGGCGGAACATCGGCTAAGCTAAATTTCTTTTCAGCGCCAAAAACCTGACCCCCAATCAAAAGAACCATAGCCGCAATCATTACCAGCACACCCAAACTTCTAATGGCTCTGTTTCTCATAATTATTCCTCCTGTTTAAATACTGGACACTCTTTTTTAGAGGAATCCCTTTTTTCTCACCCAGGTCAGGATTAGTCCTTCTCTCCCCTCACCTCCTTTTTGACTTTATCCTGACTTTCCTATGAACTATTTTTACTGTGAAAATACTGAGGTCTATTTTTATTGTTGTTAATTTCTGTTTATTGATGATAATCTACTATATATTCCCCTTTTTGTCAACAGGTTAAATAATGATAAGAAATTATATCTACAATGAAAAAGAGCTTAACTCGCTAAAGACTGGTTTTAATTGCCCGTAGAGCTTCTTATAGGTGTTAAACATTTTTTCATAAACTTTTACATTATCAGGGATAGGTTCTGTCCTGCTCTCAATGGGAAAAAGAGACGTTGCCTCCTCTACACAAGACCAAAGTCCCACTCCTACTCCGGCAACAATTGCTGCTGCTAAAGCAGCTCCTTCTTCACTATAGCGCACAGTAGTTACCTCTTTATTAAAAACATCTGCCTGTATCTGCCTCCAGAAAGAGCTTTTTGCCCCGCCACCGGATGCACGAATCTTCTCAGGATGGATACCAATTTGACCCACACATTCCAGAACACTTTTTAGATTATAAACTACCCCCTCGTATACACTCCTTACAATATCGCACTTTCTGCTGTTAAGTCCCAAACCTACGATAACCCCTCTTGCATCAGGGTCAGTGTGGGGACAACGCTCTCCAGAAAGATAAGGAAGAAAAATTAGCCCATTTGACCCGGGAGAAGACTTCTTCGCTTCCAGGGTTAAAATATCATAGGAACTTTCACTTAAGTTTTTTGACAGAGCAACCTCCAGTTCCCCGAGGCTGTCCCTGAACCACCTTAGAACACCACCTGCATTTAAACTGCAGCCAAATGCAAGCCATTTACCTGGCATTACATTGCAGAAAAACTGAAGCTTCCCTTCAGGATTATCAAAATAACAAGGCAGACTCAAAGAGACAACGCCCGAAGTCCCTATTACTACCAACGCAGTCTCTTCGCTTGTGATACCAGCTCCAACAGCCTGAATAACTGCATCTCCTCCCCCTCCTGCCACAGGAAGAGCAAAGGGAAGTCCAAGTTCCTCAGCCACTTTATCCAAAAGATTTCCTGAAACTTCCGGAGATTCGTAACAGTTGGGCAAAAGCTCTCTGGGAATTTTTAGTATCTCAAGCAGTTTATCTGACCAAACTCTTTCTTTAACATTAAAAAGACCTGTTCCTGAGGCATCGGACACTTCAGTGGCAAACTCACCTGTAAGCCTGTAGCGAATATAATCTTTGGGAACTAAAACTTTTTTTATTTTCTCGTATATGTGAGGTTCGTTTTCTCTAACCCACAAAATCTTGCCCGCAGTGTAGCCCGGGAGCATACTGTTGTTTGAGAGTCGCAAAAGATTTTCTTCCCCACCAACAAGCTGGTAAATCTGCTCACATTGAGGTGCACTTCGCTGGTCATTCCATAAAATGCAAGGCCTTAAAACCTCTCCTGCTTTATTCAGTGCCACAAGACCGTGCATCTGACCACTCAACCCAACTGCCCTTATGTATTTCCCGTTACCGGTTTTTTCTAAAAGTCCCCTTATAGATTTTTTTACCGCTATCCACCAGTCCTGCGGATTCTGTTCTGTCCAACCAGCCCTGGGCAAAGATATTGGATGCTCTACAGTATAGCTTCCCTTTATTTCGCCAGATTTATCCAGCAAAATAGTCTTACAACTGGATGTGCCAATATCAAGCCCAAGAACACACTCTTTATTCATTTTTATATCCTGAATTTAAAAAAATTCTAATTTAATATGTTTTATCTGCATATATTCCTCAAGCCCCTGTCTGCCCAACTCTTGCCCTACCCCGCTTTCCTTCCAACCTCCATAGGGAACATTTATAGTTGCCACATCCACATTGTTAACTCCCACAGAGCCACATTCAAGCTCCTCGCAAACTTTGTGGATAATATGCACATTGTTGGTGTAAAGATATGCAGCAAGCCCATATTGTGTATCATTGGCAAGCTTAATCGCCTCGGCTAAATCCTTAAAGGACATCACTCCAACCGCTGGACCAAAGGTTTCCTCCTGCATTATGAGCATACTGTGATTTACATCCACCACAATGGTAGGTTTATAGAAAAACCCTTTTTTGAATTTCTCCCCTTCTAACTTTTCCCCACCGCAAACAATTCTGGCTCCTTTCTTAAGCGCATCATCTATATGCTCAATAACCTTATCAAGAGCATCCTGGCTCACCATAGGCCCAAGGTCTGCGGAAGGATTTTTTAAGCCATTGTCAATAACAAGTTTGCCTGTTTCCTGCGCAAATTTTTCTATAAATTTACCATAAATTTTCTCCTCCACATAAATCCTGTTTACGGCATTACACACCTGGCCCATATTTCTAAATGACCTTCTTACCGCCCCTTTTATCGCTCTTTCAAAATCACAATCAGAAAAGACAATCAAGGGACACTGACCACCAAGCTCCAGAGATACTTTTTTAAAGTTGCCACTACAGGCACTCATTACCTTTTTACCCGCTTCTGTGGAACCGGTAAAGGCAACCTTCCTTACCGCTGGATGTTTAATAAGCGCATCCCCAACAACTTTTCCCGGACCAACCAACCCATTTACCACTCCAGCAGGAATTTTTGCATCTATGAAACAGCCCAGAAATTCAAGAGGAGAAAGAGGAGTCTCAGAGGAAGGCTTGGCTACTACCGTGCACCCGGCGGAAAGAGCCGCTCCCACTTTCCATGCAAGAAGCTGCACCGGGTAATTCCAGGGAGTTATGGCTGCCACCACTCCTACTGGCTGGTGAATGACAAAACTCTTAATTTTAGCTTCCGTAGCGGGGATTATATCTCCATATATTCTTTGAACTTCCTCGGCAAAGTAACGCATAACTTTCGCTGAGCCTTTAACTTCACCCTCTGCCTCCTTGAGGGGTTTCCCCTGCTCAGTGGTGAGTGTTCTTGCAATCTCGGCACTTTTTTGCAGGATAATTTCACCTGCCCGATAAAGATAATCAGCCCTCTGTGCGGGTGAAAGTTTCGCCCAGGGAAAAAAAGCATCTTGAGCCGCACAAACAGCTTTTTTAACATCTTCAGGTGTGGCAACAGGAACTTTAGCAAAAACCTCTTCTGTAGCCGGGTTAACAACTTCCAACCATTCATCATTGGATGATTCAGCCCACTTGCCATTAATCAACATTAGTTGCTTTTTCATCGGAGTTTTCTATTTCTCTTTTTTGTTATCTTTTAGTTTCAAATCAAGCTTTCCTGTGACCCAGAGAAAAGACAAAGGCAAAAGTCCGGTGTTGTAAGTAACATGATAAGGTCCTGGAGGAACATAGAAGGCATCTCCCTCTTTTACACAAAATTCCTCATCTCCAATGACCATTTTCCCCTTCCCGGAGATGACAAAATAAACCTCTTCCATCTCCTCGTGAGAGTGACCTGTTGTCTTTCCTTCAGGATAAATTATGGTATAGCCCATCTTCAGGTTCCTGGAAGGAGAATTATCAGAGGTTATCAACCAGTATGTATCTCTGAGAGTTTCCCCTTTTTTCTCTTTTGCAAAATAGCGAAAAGACCTCTTGCAGGTATCAGCTGGCATATCCTCTATGTTTATCTTGTACATTTAACCTCTCCATTTACTACACAGGCTGTAATCAGACCTGAAGCACACTATGTAACACTGAATTACAAAATCAAACAACTATCACTTTAATTTCTTTTTCCTTCAGTTCGTGAACATACTTTTCGGAGATACCCGAATCCGTTATTAATTTATCCACAGAGTCTATATCACATATTTTCACAAAACTAACATTTTCAACTTTGGTGTGGTCAGCAACAACAATAGTTTCCCTGGATAGCTTTGTCATTGCCCGATAAACTACAGCTTCACAAGAGTTAGGGATAGTAATTCCATGCTTCACTGACAAACCATTTACACCAACAAAAAATTTATCAACATAAAACCTCTGGAGGTACTCCTCGGTCTCAGGTCCTATCATGGCACAAGAACCTGACCTGAGCTCCCCACCAATAACAAAAAGCCTGACATTGGGTAGTTTCGCCAGCTCAAAAGCAATGTTTAAAGCGTTTGTCAGGCAAGTTATATGTTTATTGCCTAAATTTTTGACAATCTGCATTACAGTTGTCCCCGGGCCAAAAAAAACTGTATCCTTTTCTTTAATAAGAGAAACTGCCATTCTGCCAATTCTTCGTTTCTCCTCCATGTTTACAGTCTCTTTCTCCAGGAATGTGGGCTCAAAAGCTGTTCCGTCTATAGAAAGCACACCTCCATAGACTCGCTCTATTAATCCCTGCTCATTTAACTTCTCAAGGTCCCTCCTGATAGTCATTTCGGATACACTAAATAATTTGCCGAGCTGTGAAACTTTGATGGCACTTTGACTTTTGATTTCCTGTAAAATTTTCCGTTGTCGTTCCTTTGCCAGCATTTTATCCCTTCCGTATTGTAATTGTCTACCTTTTTATGTGCTTATGTACTATGCAAATTTATGTTCTATTATTATCTTCTTTGTTTGAATATAATCTACCACGACCTCAATTTTTGTCAAGCACCTTTTCATATTCTTGTTATAAGGGGAAGGTGGAATGTTCTCTTTTTATGTAGGTATGCCGGCGTCCGAGTTCTTATCCCCCCGCAACAGGTAAAATTAGAGAAAGCTCATCATTGTCTTTTAATCTATGGTCATATTTAACCATCTGTCCATTTGCCATAACCATTACCCTGAATCCTTTCTCAGGACTGCCAACTAATCTTCTTAAATCCTCACCATACATTGAAAGCAGTTTATCCAGTAAAGACTTTACTGTAGAGCTCTCCTCGAGCTCTACAGTAAGCTCATCATTTATTTTTAAAAGTCTAAGTTTTACTTTAACTTTCATTGCGCTGTGCACCTTCAATTATTTTTTATACTTACCATATTTTTCTAGCTCCTCAGCTACCCAGAAAAGGTCAAGTTCGGCAAGTCTTCCTTTGGTGGGAACCCCATCATCATTCCAGCCTGCCATTTCGTAATAAAGGTCTACTGCTTCCTTGAGCTTTTCCCTGTCAAGCTTCTGTCCTTTCCTTGGACCACTTAAAAGACCCTCAAACGCCCTATCAGGAAGCCAGTCATCCTTTTTAGTGAATCCTTCTCTTGCATTAAACGCCTTGAACATGATATGCTTTCGCTCTCCCAATTTCATTAGCTCCCACAAACTGGTCTCCCAGCCGGTTATACCTCTCACCAGCTCCACCAGCTCCCTGAAAGTAAAGTAGCGACAGGGAGCAAAGGTAAAGAAGCACAATGTCAAAGTATCCATTATCCCAAAAACACTCTGAAAATAAAAGAACCTTCTCACTTTTTTATGGTCTATACTGCTAAGCTCAAGCGGCTCAAGAATACCCAGGGGCGCTACCCTTTCTGCAAAAAATGGGTCTGCACCCGGAGTAAAAGCTCCGTCATGCTCCGCCTGAACATGGTCTGCACCCATGGCGCAAAGAGTGTACATTAAAGCAAGGTTTCCTTTGACCCGGGGCTCATGGGCGGGGAATTCCTCTCCTTTAGCATGAATGGCAAATTTCTCTGCACCCTTGCCTATTTTTTTTGCTGCCCTTTTCACCCCTTCTGCCAGAATATCACCCAAGCCTTCTCTTTTAGTAATTTTTTCTATCATTTTTACCAGAGCATCTCCACTACCAAATCTTAAATCAATCCCTCCTGTATCTTCCCTGGTAATAATTCCCTTCTCATAGCACTCCATGGCAAAGGCAATGCTTGCACCAGTTGATATTGTATCAAGACCGTATTTGTTACAAAGCTCATTACCCTTGCAAACTGCAACAAGGTCACCCACGCCGCAATCAGAGCCTAACATGCATAAGGTTTCATATTCAGGTCCACCATATTCAGGGTCAACTTCATAGGGCTCTTTAGCCGCGACCACTCTTTTACATCTCACCGAGCACGCATAGCAAGCTTCATTTTTCACAAGAATTGTATCTTTCATCCTCTCACCCGAGATATCCTCTGCCTCCTCAAAAAAGCCTGTCTGGAAGTTATGGGTGGGAAGCTGACCATCCTCATTTTGCCCTCTAACATACTGGGCAGTCCCCAAATCATGCAGACCAATATTATCAGGGCTTTCTTTCATGAAGTTGCTGGAGAAATGCCTTGCTATGGACAAAACGCTATCCTTATCCTTCATCTCAAGCTTTTTATGTCCTCTAACTGCTATAGCTTTAAGGTTTTTGGAGCCCATAACCGCTCCTGAGCCGAGCCTTCCCCAGGCATGCTTTAGATTATTTAAAACACAGGCATAACGAACAAGATTTTCCCCTGCCTGTCCTATGCAAGCAACAATAATTTTTTCATCATCAAGCTCTTTTCTTATTGTATTCTGCGCCTCACCTGTAGTTTTTCCCCAGATGTGGGAGGCATCACGCAGCTCAGCTTTATCATCATGTATCCAGAGGTAAACTGGCTTATCTGATTTCCCTTTAACAACAATAGCATCAAACCCGGCAAACTTTAGCTCCGGTCCAAAATAACCTGCCGCCTGGGTATCTGCTATTGCACCTGTCAGGGGAGATTTAAAAACTATACCGGAGCGAGCAAATCCGGGAACGGGCGCCCCATTTACCACACTTCCTGCAAAAACGATAATACTATCAGGACTGAACGCATCAAGTCCTGGTTTCATCTCCTTTAAAAGATAATATGTCCCCAGGCAAGAGCCCCCCATGTAGGTGCGGTAAAAAAGCTCATCTCGCTCCTCCACTTTTATCTCTTTTTTGGATAAATCAACCCG
>JACUUP010000099.1 GCA_014859225.1 Candidatus Aerophobota bacterium | reverse complement strand
GCTTAATTGACTTTAGTTTAGCATTTTCCTATAATTAAACAAGGGAGGATGAGAAAATATGACGGGGAGGAGGTGATTATATTGAGTTGGCAGGAGAATCTGGACCGCTGGATTAAAACAAACACTTTTCACCACAGCCGATTTTCCGATATAAAAAGGCTGGTGGACTTAAAAGAAAAAAAGGGGCTAAAAATAAGTCTTGGTTTTCCCACTTTAAACGAGGAAGAAACTATAGAAAAAGAAGTTAAAGTAATGAAGGATGAGCTTCAGACAAATTATCCTCTTATAGATGAGATAGCAATCATAGATAGTGGGTCAACGGATAATACTGTAAAGGTTGCCCGGGAAGCAGGGGCAAAAGTTTATTTATCCTCAGAGTGTCTTCCCCGACACGGTTATCTAAAAGGAAAAGGTGAGAATCTCTGGAATAGCCTTTATCTTCTGGAGGGGGATATAATTTTATGGATAGATGCAGATATTAAAAATATTCATCCCAAATTTGCCTATGGTATTTTAGGACCTCTACTTGAGTTTGACGAGATTGTATATGTAAAAGCATTTTATGAGCGCCCCATAAAGATGGGTACGAATAAACTGAGACGCACAGGCGGAGGAAGAGTTACCGAGATACTGGTTCGCCCGCTTTTGTCTAATTTTTATCCAGAATTGAGTGGTTTTTTTCAGCCTCTCTCGGGCGAATATGCCGGAAGAAGAGAAATCCTGGAAAAAATACCCTTCAGGGTTGGCTACGGCGTAGAAACAGGTCTTTTAATTGATATATATGAGCAATGTGGTCTTTTTTCTTTAGCTCAGGTGGACCTTGATAGAAGAATACACAGGAATCGCAGTCTTGATGATTTGGGTAGAATGTCCTTTGCTATTCTTCATACTTTTTTTACCCGACTCCAGGAGCAAGAGACCATCTCTATAAATAGAAAAATTGAAGACTACTTTAACCTGGTTCGCGCCAGGGGTGAGGAAATTTTTCTGGTCAGGGAAAAGTTTAGCCTTATAGAGAGAAAACCTATGATTGAGATTGGAGAGTATAGAGAAAAAAGAAGATTGCTGAAAGAATTCAAAGTAACCTGAAGAATGGAAAATAGAAAAATAGCTATAGTCCACTACACCTACCCGCCTGTCATTGGTGGAGTGGAAATTGTTATCCAGGCTCATGCAAGGATTTTAGTTAAAAATGGCTACAGGGTAAAGGTAATAAGTGGGGTGGGAGAATCAGAAAACGGAATTGAAGTAAAAATAATACCCGAGCTGCGCTCTCTTGCCTCTTTTGAAGAAACTCTGGATAAAAAATTAAAAGAGGGGGAAGTCTCTAAAAAGTTCTATCAGCTAAAAGAGGAAATTTGTTTAAAATTGGAAGATGAACTAAGGGATGTAGATGTATGTGTAATCCACAACATTATGACCATGCACTTTAACCTTCCGCTCACCTGCGCCTTAAAACAGCTCATGGAGAAACTATCATCCAGAGTTACATTTTATCTCTGGTGTCATGATTCTGCTCTCATGAATCCTGCATATCAAAAAGATATGGCGCAAAAAGACAAATATCCCTGGAGTATTCTATCTGAGTTTATTGCGCAGGCAGAATATATAACCATCTCTGAACTCCGTCAAAGAGAGCTGGCAGCACTTTTTTCCATAGATTCTGAGCTTATTCAGGTGGTTCCGGCGGGAATAGACTTAAAATCTTATCTTGACATCTCTGATTCAGTTTGGAATTTTGCCCAGGATAAGGAACTTTTCACGAGTGATATTGTAATGTTTTTTCCTTCAAGAATCTTAAAGCGGAAAAATTACGAGCTGGGAATAAAAGTAATAAAAGAAATAAAAAAAAGAGGTAAAAAATGTAAATTTATCATTACCTCCCCCCCTGACCCGCATAATCCGGGGACAATTAACTATTTTGACTATTTGCATAAACTTTGCAGGGACCTTGAGGTACAGGAAGAAGTGATATTTATCTCTGATTTTAAAGAGAGCTATGATTTAAAACTGGATTTCAAAGAAATAAAAGATTTTTATTCTATTTGCGATGCACTGTTTATAACTTCTACCCAGGAAGGATTTGGAATACCTTTACTTGAAGCAGGTGCAAAAAAAATTCCAATTATATGCACCGATATTGAGCCTTTTCCCGAGGTGACGGGAGATTTTGCTTTAAGAGTGAACTTAACAGAGGATATACCGCAGATAGCTACAAAGATTTTAAATTATCTAAATGGCATACCCACCTTTTCCATGTTTAAGAGGGTGACAGCGCACTATAGTTGGGAAGCAATATATGAAAATTATGTAAAAAAATTGGTAGATGAAGACGCAAAGTGATCTGTGAAAGAGCGTACAGCACATGGCAAAGAACAATTCCTTTACCTCTGAAAGTAAAGGCTGATGCAGCTAAGGCAAAGTATGAAAATGGTATTCTGGAGGTTACTTTACCTAAGGCTGAGGAAGCTAAAGCAAAGAGGAAAGAAATTAAGGTTGAATAACCCCTAAGATTTTTACAAAAAGGGCTGCCTCTGCGGGTAGCCCTTTTTTTATTTCTCAGCTTCTTTTTCTGCTAATTTTCTTAGCTTTTCCTGTTCTCTTAAAAGGAAAAATAATTTATCTTCAACTTTTCTGTTTATAGTCCCTTCAGGGAAAAGGCTATCGGCACCTCTTTCACCTGCTGGAACATCGGTCAAAATCTCCATACCTTCATCTACACTGCTGATTGGATAGATGTGAAATTTCCCCTCCTTGACAGCTTCTACAACCTCTTTTTTTAACATGAGATTGTTAGCATTACTTTTTGGTATTATCACTCCGTGCTCTGCGGTTAATCCTTTTATCTTGCAGGTATCAAAAAACCCTTCTATCTTCTCATTGACTCCCCCTATGGGTTGGATTTCTCCCCTCTGGTTCACTGAACCGGTGACAGCAATTGCCTGTTTTATAGGTAGCTCAGAAAGACTGGAAAGGATGGCAAAAAGTTCAGCTGTGGAAGCACTATCACCTTCAACAAAAGAATAGCTTTGTTCAAAAGTTAAAGTTGCAGAAATAGAGAGTGGAGTTTTCACCCCATATTTTCCTCCCAGGTATCCTGAGAGAATAAGCACACCTTTATCGTGCGTTTTTCCACTCAGCTTGGCTTCTCTTTCTATATTAATTACTCCTTTGTTACCCATAAAGGTTTGAGCAGTTATACGGGAAGGCCTGCCAAAAATATACTCACCATAAGCATAAACAGATAGGCCATTTATTTGACCATTCTTTGCTCCTTCTGTATCAATATATAAAGTATCTTCTGCAATCATATCTTCAATCTTATTTTTAATTATATTACTTCTGTATTCTTTTTCCTCAAGAGCTTCTTCTACATCTTTTTTAGTTATGTATCTACTGTTGTTTTTTTGTGCCTGGTAGTTTGCCTCTCGTGCTACATCAGCTATCCTGCCAAAAAGAAGAGAGAGCTTACCCTGATTTTCTGTAAGCCTTGTGCTGTATTCAAGAATAGCCAAGAAGCCACTTTTATCAAAATGCTTTAGTTTTTCTTCATTGCATAATTTACATAGAAATTTAGCACACTGGAAAACGGTGTTATTATCCGATTTTATCTCCCAATCAAAATCAGCTCTGACTTTAAATATCTTTTTAAAATCCTCATCATAATAGTGAAGAAGATTAAAAATGAAGTTTCTGCCTATCATTATTACTTTCACATCAAGGGGTAGAGGTTCAGGTTTCAGGGTGCTTGTAGATACAAACCCATATTGTTCAGATATATCTTCAATTTTTATCTGTTGCTCCTGAAGAGCTCTTTTCAAGGTGTCCCAGACAAAGGGATACATGAACACCCTTTCCACATTTAACACCAGATAGCCTCCATTTGCTCTCTGGAGAGCACCGGATTTAATTTTTGTGAAGTCAGTCATAAAAACTCCAAACTGCACTTTTCTCTCTATGCGTCCAAATATATTTCCATAGGTTGGATTACTCTCTATCACAACGGGTGCCCCTTTAGTTTGGGAATTATCCACAATCAAATTAACCGCATATCGGGTGAAGAGATTCTCCTCTGTTATGGGGAGTCTAACTTGCGAGGTAGAAGTTTCCTCTTTTAGAAAATCTTCCATGTTTTCAACCATATCTTTGGCTACCAGCCCTAAATATTTTAATATAAGGGAGTGCTCTGTATATTTTTGCTCCAGGACCTTAATATACCGCTCTACAACAAACTTAACCACTTCACGATTAAAACTGTTAAGAGTATCCCTTGATTTTTTATCAAGCTCGTTTATTTTTTCAAAAACCTGTGCAATTTCTTTTTGAATAATGACCATATCATTTTCAATTCTTTCCTTTTCTTCTTGAGCAAGAGATTGATACTCCTTTTCTTTCAAGGGACTACCATTTTCCTTAACTGGAACAGTGGTAAATCCAAATGGGGTTCTGATAATCTTAAAGCCTTTTTCTTTAGATTTTTGCTCTATCTGGGATAAAATAGTTTTTTTCTCATTCTCAGATTCTTTTAATAAGACCTCTCTTCTTTCTTTATAGTCATCACTGCGAAAAGCCTTGGGTATTTCTTTTTTAAGGATATGTATAAGCTCGTCCATATCTTTTTTGAAAATTTTTCCCCTCTTAGGAGGTAGTGATATAGCAAGAGGCTGGTCGGGCATCTCAAAATTATTCACATAACACCAATCAGATGGGAGTTTTTTTTCGCCAGCTACCTTCCGCAAAATATTTTTTACTATACTGGTTCTACCAGTATCACTCATTCCAGCCACATAGATGTTGTATCCCGGGCTCTGGATATTAAGACCAAACTCAATTGCCCTGATAGCTCTATCCTGACCTATGACCTCATCTGGTTTCAAGAGCTCTTCTGTAGTCTCCCATTCAATCTTTGAAAGGTCAAATTCTTTTCTCAGCTGTTTGTATGAAAGCTCATTGGGTTTAACCTGCATTTATTTCTCCCTTTGCAGTATTTTTCAAGTATTTAATGCTGTTTTCATTTTATTGGTTTGCCTGGTTATGTCAAGAAAATTTGACTTAGAGAGGTATAAGTTGTATAATTTAGATACTTGTTATTCGGGGCGTGGCGCAGCCTGGTTTAGCGCGCTTGCTTTGGGAGCAAGAGGTCGTCGGTTCAAATCCGACCGCCCCGACCAGACAAAAATTTCTTAAAAAATTGCAAAGTAGGACAGGTATCTCGTTTGTTTTGAAAAAATGTAGTGGGGTTTTGATAATCGTAAAACTTAAAGGAGGTTTAAGAAATGAAAACTGTGAAAGGAACTAAAACGGAAAAGGCGCTTCTTGCATCCTTTGCCGGTGA
>JACUUP010000098.1 GCA_014859225.1 Candidatus Aerophobota bacterium | reverse complement strand
AGCAAACTTTCCTTAAGTTCAAAAACTGGGGGATGGTAAGTGCGCCCTACACGCTGTTACTTTGAATTACCTGCCTGTACCAGTTGGCGCTTTTTTTAAAGATTCTCTTCTGAGTTGGGTAATCCACATAGATAAGACCAAAACGTTTTGAGTATCCATAAGCCCATTCGAAGTTATCCATAAGTGACCACACAAAGTATCCTTTTAGCCTCACACCTTCCAGCATAGCTTTATGTGCAAAAGAAAAATGCTCTTTCAGGTAATTTATTCTCCTCTCATCCTCTACTTTCCCATCATTACCGATTGTATCAGGGAAGGCAGCTCCGTTCTCGGTTATATACATGACTTCTGGAGAATAATCGTTCTGCACTCTTTTTAAAAGTTCATATATGCCTGAAGGGTAGATTTCCCATCCCATATCCGTGAACTCTGCCTCCTTGGGGACTACGGAAGAGATTTTTAAAATTCTCTGTCGGGGATCGTGTTTGACTATGTGACGGGTATAGTAGTTAACTCCCAGAAAATCTATCTTTTTTGAAATTGTACCTATATCTCCAGGCAAAATTTGAGGAACTTTTTCCCCATAGCAATCCAGCATATCAGGCGGATACGCACCATAGAAGATGGGGTCAAGAAACCATCGGTTAAGGTGTCCATCGTATATCTTTGCCGCTTCCACGTCCTCCTTTTTCTCTGAGGCAGGATGAATTGGAGAAAGATTGAGAGTAATCCCTACTTTGGTCCTCTCATCACCTGCATCTTTTAAAACTGTTACTGTTTCAGCGTGAGAGAGAAGAAGGTGATGGGATACCTGAAGGGCAAGAGGAAAATCCATTATTCCTGGGGCATGTACGCCGAAGGCATGTCCTAAAAATGAGACCACCCAGGGTTCATTGTGAGTGATCCAGTGATGGACACGACCTGCTAATCTATGTGCGACCAATGTTGCATAATCCTCAAAATAACCCACAGTATCTCGATTTGCCCACCCTCCATTCTCCTGCAGATTCTGAGGAAGATCCCAGTGATAGAGAGTAACGAACGGTTCAATTTCTGCCTCAAGAAGTGTATCGACCAGGCGATCATAGAAATCAAGCCCGGATTTATTGATTTTCCCTTTCCCCTCCGGGATGACTCTAGGCCAGGAGATTGAAAAACGATATGCATTTAATCCCATCTCCTTCATATTGGCAACATCTTCTCTGTACCTGTGATAATGGTCACAGGCTATATCCCCTGTATCCCCTCCATGGATTTTTCCCGGAGTATGGGAAAAATGATCCCAGATTGAAAGCCCCTTCCCATCCTCGTAAGAGGCACCTTCAATCTGGTAGGAAGCGGTAGCTGCACCCCACAAAAAATCGTCTGGAAATTCTAATTTCTCTGGCATATTTAAGGGACTACAATACCTTTAATGTAGTTTTCCTCAGGCTCTACCATCATTTCAAAACCATCCTCAATATTCTCAAGTGAAAACTCATGGGTAACAAGCTGTTTTAAAGGGAAAATACCCTTTGAGTATCCTTCTATTCCTCTTGTCATATCTTCCCGGTAATTCATGGAATACCAGGGATGGGTTGAATGGATGATTGGTGATTTAAACATGAGCTGGTATCCTGCATCCATTACTTCGGGAAAAGCATAAAGAGAGGGAATAAGTATCTTTCCCCTTCCTCCTGCTGATTCAGGAGACCATCCTCCTCTTATAATGTCGCAGGCAAGAGAAAAACCAGACATCCTTCCGCTAATTTCAATTACCACATCCATCCCGCGTCCATCTGTTAGCTGTTCTACCACTTTTTCTGTCTTGACCTTACCTGGATTAATTGTTTTTGTAGCTCCCAATTTCTCCGCCATCCTCAGGCGAAAATCAACAAGATCCAGAGCAACGATCTCAAAAGCAGCGCTTTTTGCAAGAGCACTCAGGCAAAGAAGCCCCATAGCTCCACACCCTATAACCGCAACATAATCGCCAAATCTTGGAGCTGCAGCTCTTACTATGTTAGTCACACACATAAGAGGCTCAACAAGGCAGTATTTTCTGTCACTTATCCCATCTGGAATTTTCGCCAGAGACCTTTTTGTTACATCAACTGTTACATATGAGGCAAAGGAGGACTTTATAACACCACCAACCCACTCACCCTGTTTAAATTCCTTTACATCCTTTCCCACTTCCTCCACAATCCCTACACCTTCATGACCAAGCTCCAGAGGATATTTTAATTTGTCATTTTTAAAATACTTTCCATCCTTGCTGACTGCAATAGCGCTTTTGCCAAGATAGGCTGCAACCTCTGTATGACAAAGACCCGCTGACACTATTCTAATTAAGAGCTCTTTTGCCCCTGGCGGTTTTATCTTTTCCTCTGCAATCTCAAATTTTCTTGGTCCTGCAAGCCTTGCCACTTTTCTCTTTAACATTTTACTTTTACTTTCTCTCTCCAAATTTTTATTTATCCTTGATGATTTTTTCTACCGTGTTCACCAAACTCTCAGTATCAAGTCCTTCCATTTTGAAAAGCTCCTCTGTAGGGCCTGAACTGACGTATCTTTTTATGCCTAATTTGTGGAAAAGACAACTCAGAGAATTTTCCGCCAGGAAGTTAGCCACCATGCTCCCCAATCCTGTTTTTATAGTATGGTCTTCGTAGGTTATTATTACTCCTGTTTTTGCCGCTTTTTTGAGAACTTCAACGTCAAAATTACTCCAACATGCGATATTAATTACCATGACACTATGGCCTTTTTCTTTTAATATCTGCCAGGCCTCAATTGCTTTATGCAAAAGAGTTCCCGCAGAAATGATAGCAGCCTCATCTCCTTCTCTCAGTATCTCTGCTCTGCCATAAGTAAACTCGTAATTTTCTCCAAAAAAAGGCTGGCCATTCTCAGAGAGAATGATAGGGAGCTTTGAACGCCCCACACCCACGAAAAAGTTGCCCGGCTTGGTAGCAACATATCGTATAACTTTATCCGTTTGGTTGGCATCGGCAGGAATTATTATTTTAAAACCATACAGGTTGCTCATTATTCCCCCATAATCAATGCACTGATGGGTTTTCCCGTCCTGTCCCACGTCTATTCCATTGTGAGTACATACCAGCTTTAAATTAGTATTATTTATGTCGTTTAAGCGGTGTTGATTATACGTTTCATCTACACCAAATACGCCAAAGCCTGAGAAAAAGACCACCACGCCCTGGCTGGAGAGTGCTCCGGCAATAGTAGCCATATTGTGCTCCTGAATTCCACCCTGGAAGAACCAATCAGAGCACGATTTGGCAAAGCCATCTGTTTTTACCGAGCCTAAAAGGTCACAGTCAAAAACAGCAATAGGAGTTGCGTTCTCGTTAGCTTTGTTGAGATTTCCAAGATTTTGCAAGGCATTACCAAAAGCATCTCTGTTAGCCACCTTCTCTTGCTTTCCATAGTTCAAATGTTCCCCTCTATTTACGTTGATAGCCTCAGGAGGACGCTTTCTTTTTGGTCTGGGAGGGGAAGTTGTCCTTCGTAGCTGAAAGTATCTGTCAAGATCCTCCTGTAAACCTAACTCTTCAAGAGCTCTTTTGCACTCCTCTACCGAAAGGGGCGAACCGTGGTACTTGAATTTATCTTCCATGAAAGAGACTCCCTTACCCATGATTGTGCGAGCAAGAATAACTACAGGAGAGTTTTTATTTCCTATTGCCTCTATTAGAGCCTGATAAATCTGTTGATGGTTGTGTCCATCAATTTCAATAATTTCCCACCCATCTGCACGGTAATTACCCTTTATATTTTGGGGCATAATTTGGTCAAGTGGCCCTGATAACTGAAGAAGGTTATAATCAACAATTACAGTTAAGTTGGTGAGGTTATACTTTCGGGCAAACCGTCTTGCTTCTGCCACCTGCCCCTTGGACTGTTCTCCGTCACTCATTATCACAAAGCTGTGAAAATCCTTTTCCAACAATCTGGCAGCCAGAGCAAAGCCGCATCCAGCAGATAGCCCCTGTCCTAAGTTTCCTGTACCCCACTCCACACCCGGGATGTCTCTTTCTACGTGCCCCTCATACATACTTGCGGTTCTGCGAAAATTGGCAATGGCATCATCTAAACCAAAAAAGCCAAGATTCCCCAAAGTGACATAAACCCCGGGAGATGTATGGCCGTGACTTATTATTATCCTGTCTCTATCCAGATGATAAGGGTTATTCGGCCACACTCTGGCACATAGCCAGAGAGTTAGATAAATATCTATAGAAGACATTGAGCCCCCCGGATGACCAGAACCAGCAACTGTAGTCATTTTTAATATATCACCCCTTGCTTTGTGAGCAAGCTCTTTCAATTTATAAACTTTTTCTTCGCTCAAGCTTTTTTCTTCAAATCCCCATCGCATCTTTATTTATCCCTCCAGGATAATGATGATAGAAACGCGAACATTTGCGCTTCTTTTAAAACTTGACCTCTGGAAATAGCTCTCTTCTCTACCATTCGTTATAAATTTTCAGTCAGCATTCTCATTCTTTCAAGCGACTCCCGGGCAGATTTTATTAAAAATGCTGAGTCTACCCCCAGGGCGATAAACTGAAATCCCTGTTTGATTCTTTTTTGAGCATCTTCTGTGTTAAAGGTATAGATACCTCCTATTTTCTTAGCTTTTTTTCCCATAACCAGTACTTTGTTTATTGCCTCTTCAACTTCCGGATGAGCTTCATTCCCAATATGTCCTAATCCAGCGGCGAGGTCCATTGGACCTAAAAAGTATCCATCTATCCCTTCAACCGACAAAATCTCGGCAGCATTATTTACCGCTTCTTTTGTCTCTATCTGCACTAAAGTTAAAATCTCTTCATCGGCTGTAGCAAAATACTCTTCAACATCCAAAAAATATCTTGATGCTCTTCTTGGCCCAACGCCCCTTATTCCAGCTGGAGGATACTTTATTGCAGACACTGTGTTTTGGGCATCTTGTTTGGACGATACTAAGGGAATAAGCAGGCCGCAGGCACCAATATCTAAAGCACGTTTTATAAAAACAGGGTCATTAGAAGGAGTGCGAATAATAGGAACTGCTGCTGTTCCACTCATCGCCTGTAGCATAACCTGCATTGTCTTAATCCCAAAAGGACCGTGTTCTGCGTCAATGAGGAGATAATCAAAGTCCAGTTGACTTAAAATCTCAGTAATATCAGGATGACCAATCTGGATTAAGGTCCCAACGGCAACATTGCCCTTTTTAAGTTTTTCTTTTAGTGCGTTTTTCATTGTATATGACAATATGACAACACAATTAATTGCACATAATCCAAACAACTCTAATTTGTATCCTCCACTTTCTATTATACAAAAAGTAACAGCTTTATGTCAATTTTTTGGCATATTTTTTCCGCTG